>NZ_JBFBAZ010000055.1:0-50998 GCF_040682475.1 Hamadaea sp. NPDC051192 | reverse complement strand
GCGCCCGCCGAGCGGGCGGGAGCGGAGCGGGCGGGAGCGGAGCGGGCGGGAGCGGAGCGGGCGGCGAGGAGCGCACCCGCGACGGTGGCGCCGAGGGCGACGATCGCCCCGACGACCTGGACCGGCGTCAGTGCCTGTCCCAGCGCAGCCCACCCGATGATCATCGCGGCGACCGGGCTGAGCAGCCCGAGGAACCCGGCCGAACTCGCCGGCAGCGATGCCAACCCCCGGAACCAGAGCCAGTACGCCACTGCGGTGTTCACCGTCGCGAGGTAGGCGTACCCGGCGATGTTGGTCAGCGACAGGGCTGGCGGAGCGCCCTCGATGAGCAGCGCCAACGGGAAGATCACGAGTCCGCCCGCGGTGAGCTGCCACGCCGTCGTCGTCAGGGCGTTGACGCCGTCGGGCCGGCCCCATCGCTTGGACAACACTGTTCCCGCAGCCATCGCGGCCGCCCCGACCAGTCCCGCGGCGAGTCCGACGGCGTCGAACGAGGCACCCGGGCGCAGCACCACCAACGCCACTCCGAGTACGCCGACCATCCCGGCGGCGACTGCGCGTACCACCGGACGTTGTCCGAGGAGGACAGCGGAAAGCCCGATGACGATCAGCGGCTGCACCGAGCCGAGCACCGCGGCGACACCGCCCGGCAACCGGTACGCCGCCAGGAACAGCAGCGGGAAGAACGCCCCGATGTTGAGCACTCCGAGTACGAAGGCCTTGCCCCACCAACTTCCGCTGGGCAGTTTCCGGGTGAGCAGCAGTAGAAGCAGCCCTGCCGGCAGCGCCCGCAGCAATCCGGCCAGCAGCGGCCGGTCGGCCGGGAGCAGTTGGGTCGTGACGGCGTACGTGGAGCCCCAGGCGAGCGGGGCGAGCGCGGTCAGCAGCAGTCTCATCGGGCCACCGCCAGTTCACGCGGCGTCGACACGACCGGACGGGTGTAGACGGCGTCGGCGGGCAGCCGGCGTTCCAGTCCGATCAGGATCGCCGCCCCGGCGGCCGAGCTGACCGCCAGCGCCAACCACGGCAGCCGCCCGTCGATCGCCAGCAACGCGGTGAACAATCCCGGCGCGACGGTCGACGACAGCGCCCACGACAGCTGGTAGGTCGCCAGGTAACGACCCCGTGCGCTCTCCGGCGCGGCGCTCACCGAGAGCGCCCCAGCGCTCGGGCTGTGCACCAGTTCACCGGCCGTGTACAGCACCAGCAACAGGATCAGGCTGACCATCAGCACCTGCCGGGGCATCGAGCCGAGCAGGGCGTACCCGATGAAGGCGCCGGCGAACAGCAGCGAGCCGACGGCCGCGACCCGCGTGCGGCGGGCGTACCGGCGGGTGAACCGGCCGACCG
Source organism: Hamadaea sp. NPDC051192 (assembly GCF_040682475.1). NCBI lineage: Bacteria > Bacillati > Actinomycetota > Actinomycetes > Micromonosporales > Micromonosporaceae > Hamadaea > Hamadaea sp. NPDC051192. The sequence goes on along the minus strand of NZ_JBFBAZ010000055.1, from coordinate 49,648 downwards.
GCACTCCGGCGAACGCGCACAGCGCCGTGTTCACCGCGAACAGCGGTCCGGCGACCGAGGCCGACAGCCCGAACTCACTGACCACATAGGACGGCAGCAGCATCGTCAGCGCCGCGTACCCCAAGGCGATCAGGAAGTTCGCACCCGTCAACGCGGCGAACGGACCGTCGCGGAGCACTGCTCGATAGCTTGCCTTCTCGCGTACAACTGGAGCTTTGACGGTCTTGATCCCCACCGCGAGGAGCGCGGCGAGGAAGAAGCTCGCGCCGTTGAGCCACGCGGCGATCACGAATCCGGTGTCGCCCGCGAGCGCGATCACCGCGGCCGCGAGCAGGCCGCCCGCCCCCAGACCACCGTTGCGCACGCTGCGCGTCAGCGCCATCAGCCGGTCACGCTGCTCGCCCGTCGCGACCTCGCCGATCAGCGCCTGCTGGATCGCGGGAAAGGCGCGCTCCCCCGCGGCGCTCACGGTCGCGATGGCGGCGAAGGCGCCGAGGCTGGTTCCCAACGGGTACGCGAGGAAGCCGAGCCCGCGTAGCAGGTAGACGGCCTGGCGGGTGCGGTGGGCACCGAACCGGTCGACGAGTGTGCCCGCCAGCGGCAGTGCGGCCATCCCCACGAACCCGGTGACGGTCAGCACCGCGCCGATCGCAGCCAGAGACAGGCCGGTCACCCGCTGGAAGAAGATCAGGCTGAACGGGACGTACATCCCCGATCCGATGGCGTCGACCAGCATCCCGGCGATCAACCCGCGCTCGGCCCGCTTGCTCAGCGCTTGCCCGTTGGACGCGCTCGACTCATTTAGCATGTAAGTAACTTAGCACTAAGCTAGTTACTGTCAAGCTAGTATCTTCCGTGCTAGCTTCGTGCTAGCCTGAGGCATGCGACAGGACGGCGTGGACGCGATCATCGAGCAGTGGCGCACCGAACGCAGCGACCTCGACGACCTGCTCCCGATGGAGGTCTTCGGCCGGATCTACCGGATCGCCGGGACCATGGGCGACCAGATGGAGAAGGCGTACAACCGGTTCGGCATCGGCCGCGGCGAATTCGATGTGCTGGCGACCCTGCGACGAGCCGGCGCACCCTACGACCTGTCCCCCAAGCAGCTCTCCGACACCCTCATGCTCACCACCGGGGGGATGACCGGGCGGCTCGACAAACTCGAGAAGGCCGGACTGATCACGCGTACGCCGGACCCGACCGATCGCCGGTCGCTCCGCGCCCAGCTCACCGATCGCGGGCGTGCCCTCATCGACGACGCTGTCGCCGCCGGGCTCGAAGTTCAGCGCTCGGTGCTTTCGCACCTCGCTCCTTCCGCGCGTCAGCAGCTCGCGGATCTGCTTCGCGATCTGCTCGCCGCTTCCCGCTCGTGACGCTCGCTTCGCTCACTCCCCCTCCCTCCGCGTTGATCATGGAGTTAACTGTGGTCTCGGCGGCGTGTCGAGGGGGCAAACTCCATGATCAACGCACCGATGGGGGACGGCGCGGGCGGCGCGATGACCCCGGGTCGGCGAACGTCTACACTGCGGGGGTTGCGCGGGAGTGGCGGAATTGGCAGACGCCCCGGTTTTAGGTACCGGTGCCTTCGGGCGTGGGGGTTCGAGTCCCCCCTTCCGCACCACAAGTTCCCTTGCTCGAACTGCCGGCAGGCAGGCATCGGTGTTTTGGCTCGGGCCGGTTCCGGCCGTGGATACGCTGGGCCATGGCCGCTACACCTGCCGCCAACGTCGGGGTCGGTTCGTGGATCGAGCGCCGCGCGAGGGTGTCGCCGGATCGCCTCGCATTAGTCGGGAACGGCCGGTCGCTGACCTACGCTGAGTTGGCCGATCGGGTTCGACGACTGGCCAACGGTCTGCTGCGCCTGGGCGTGGAACGGGGCGATCGGGTCGGGTGGATCGGACCGAATCATCCGGCGTACCTCGAGTCGCTGTTCTCTTGTGGACTGGTGGGCGCGGCGCTGGCCCCGGTCAATCACCAGTTCGCGGCGAGTCAGGTCCGCGCAGCCCTCGACGAGACGGCTCCGACGGTTCTGATTCAGCATGACGCGACCGATGCCGTATCGACGCCGGCTTCGGTCCGCCATCGGATCGCCTTGGCGGGCTCCGCCGACACGGCGCTCGACTTCGAGACGCTGGTGGCCGAGTCGCCCGACGCTCCCGTGGACGTGCCGGTCGAGATGGACGACATCTGCCTGCTTCCGCATACCTCCGGCACGACCGGATCGCCCAAGGCGATCGCGCTCACCCACGCGAACGTGACGTGGAACGTGGTCAACCTGCTCACCTGCGCGGATCTTCGCGGCGACGACGTGACGGTGGCGATCGCTCCGTTCTTCCGCGTCGGCGGTACCGGCATGAACGTCCTGCCCGTCCTCTTCCTGGGCGGCACGGTGGTCGTTCCGGAAGGCACGGGTCCCGAGGCGATCCTGCTGGCGATGCAGCGTCACCAGGTGACCGTGGGCTTCGGCAATCCCGACCTCCTCGACGCGCTGACCCGGGCAACGGCCTGGCCATTGGTCGACTTGTCCAGCGTTCGCTTCATGCTCACCGGCGGCGCTCCCGTGCCCGAACGCCTCATCAGGCAGTACTTGGATCGCGGGGTGACCCTGTTGCAGGGCTACGGGCTGTCCGAGGCGGCACCGCTTGCGCTCCTGCTCGATCCGGCCAGTTCGCTCACCAAGATCGGGTCGGCCGGGAAACCACCCCTTCTCGTCGACATCCAGATCGTGGCTACCGACGGGACTGTGGTCGGTGCGGGCGAGATCGGAGAGCTACTTGTACGCGGTCCGAACGTGATGGCCGGGTACTGGAATCGACCTGAGGCCACCCGCGAGACCATCACTCCGACGGGCTGGCTGCGTACCGGCGACGCGGCGCGCGTCGATGAGCAGGGCTATGTCTGGATCGTCGACCGAATCGCCGATCAGTTCTTCGCCGCCGGCGAGCCGGTCTATCCGGCAGAAGTGGAACGGGTGCTTCTCGGCCATCCGTCGATCGCCGACGCCGGTGTCACGCAGGTGGTCAGCGGAGACGGCCGCCAGACGGTGGTCGCCGTCGTCGTACCGGCGGCCGGGTCGACGGCGACCGAGGAGGAACTCCTCGCCTTCGGCCGCCGACGCCTCGCGTCCCACCAGGCGCCCTCGTCCATCATCTTCGTCGACCATCTTCCGCGGAGCACCGTGGGCAAACTGGTGCGTGCCCAACTCCCAGCCTTGATCACTGAGCGCCCTGATCACTGAGCCGAATAGTCGGGCCGGTGCCGGTCAGCGGGACAACGGGTCCTGGACGAAGGTGCCGTCCTGGAGTCGGAGAAGCATGAACCGCACGTTCTTCTGCGTACCGTCCGGGTTGAAGCCGGCCGAGCCGGTGAGCAGATCGACGTCGCCGGGCTGCGTCTCGGCCAGCGCCGTGCGGATCGCGGATCGATCGAGGCTGCCGGCCCGCTTGATCGCGCTGACGGCGAGCTGCACCGCGTCGTACGCCTGAAGGGTGAACGGCCCCGCGTCGTGCCCGGCGAGTGCGCGATACTTCGCCGCCCAGGCGGCAAGGTCGGGCAGGAACTCCGGCATCGGCAGGGCCACGCCGTACGTGCCGTTGAACGCCGCCGCGTCGACCCCACGGAACACCGCCGGATTGACGCCGCCGTCGGAGAGCATGACCTTCCCCTGGTAGCCCGCCGCGCGCAGGTCGCGTATCAGCTTGCCCGCCTCGGCGTAGTAGCCGGTGAAGAAGACCAGGTCGCCGTGCGCCGCCTTGATCCGCGCGGCGACCGCGTCGTAGTGGTCGGCGCCCTGGCTGATCTGCGCCTCGCTGATCACCTCGATCTCGCTGCCGGGCTTTCGGGCCGCCGCCCGAGTGCCCTGTGCGACCGATTCCGAGAAGCTGGTCCCGTCATGGACCAGGACGACCTTGTGCCCGTCGAGGTGGGGCATCCACTCGACCGCGCGTTGCGCCTCGATCGTCGTCGTCCCCGACAGGAGGAAGACGTTGTCGTACCGCGGGGAGATCAGGTCCGTGGAGTTGGCCGCCGGGATGACCATCGGGATGCCGGCGTTGTGGAAGATCCTGAGGGTCGGCACGGTCGCGCTGCTGCAGTAGCCGCCGACGGACACGGTGATGTCCTTTTTGATCATTTCGTTGGCCTGGTTCACGGCCGTCTCCGGATCACACGCGTCGTCCGCGGTCACGATCTCGACCCGCCGCCCGAGTACGCCGCCCGCGGCGTTGATCTGGTCGGCCGCCATGGTGAGAGCGGGAATGATGTTCGCCGCCGACGGCGCGTTGTCGCCGGTCATCGGCATGAGCGCGCCGAGCTTGATGACGTCCGGCGACGTGGTCGGCGTACTGCTTCGGCCACCGCTGCCGCAAGCGGTGACGCCCAGGGTGAGGACGACGGCGACCGCCAGCATCCTGCGCCTGATTCGTCCGCTAAGCATGCTTTCACCTTTCGCCAGCAGTCCTGTAGTGTTGCACACCTTGACGCGGATCCCGAACCTTCGCATAGGCAAGTTTTCGCAGGTCATAGCTGCTGCAAGAGGAGAACGCGGCGCGAATGACAAGAGATAGACGTAAATCTGATGCGGCCGTAGATCGCGTCGTGCGGGCAACCGATGGCTCTCGCACGGACGCCCGCGCCCGTCGGTCACGAAGCCTGCTCACCACCGGCGCACTGGCCATGGTCCTGGTGGCTCTGGTCGGGTTCACCCTGTGGGGCAGTCTGCAGACGAGCAAGGCGACCGCTCGGCAGAGCCAGGCGCAGACGTTCGACGCACTGTTCAGCGACGCCCGCGCGGCAGTGGCGCTGGAGGCCGCCCAGATTCGCAGTTACCAGCTGGAGCCCTCCAACGCCGCTCGCACCCGCTACCTGAAATCGGTCAACGCAACCGCGGCCGTTCTGCAGAAGGCAGCGGTGTCGGGGTTCCCGCCGGCCGCCGCCGACGCCACGCGGTTGAGTCAAGAACAGGCCACGTTCCGCGACTCCGCCGATCGACTGATCAACCAGGTCGCCAATCAGGATCCGGCATCCCGGCAATTCGATCGCCTGGAAGTCCAGCCCCTCTACTACACGCTGCAGCGCGACATCGACGACGTGGCGAACGGCTACCACAGCGATGCCCAGCGCATCACTTCCGAGCTGCAGCACATCCAGTCCCGGATCCTGATCACGATGGTGGCCGGATTCGCGATCGGGCTCGGCTTGGTGGCCATCATCTGGCGGGTCGTGCTGGGCTACCAACGGCGGCTCGTCGTCGAGGCCGACGCCAGCGAGCACCTGGCCCTCCATGATCCGCTCACCGGGCTGCCGAATCGTGCGCTGTTCCAGCGCCGGCTCGAAGCGGCGCTGCACGACCGGCGGGACACGCAGCCCGCCGTCATGATCGTGGACCTGAACGAATTCAAGTCCGTGAACGACACGCTCGGCCATCACGCCGGCGACGAGCTGCTCACCGCGATCAGTCGACGCCTGCAGGTACTGCTCCGGGCCGGCGACACCGTCTCCCGTCTCGGCGGGGACGAGTTCGCCGTGCTCCTCCCCGCGGTCGCCGACGTCGCAGTCGCAACCGGCATCGCCCGGCAGGTGGGTGACGCGCTGCGACAGGACTTCCGGCTGACCGCCGGCCCGGCCGCGGTGAGCGGCAGCATCGGCCTCGCCATCGCGGACGAGTCATCCACCGCCGAGACGTTGCTACGTCGCGCCGACGCGGCGATGTACCGAGCGAAGGCTGACGGCTCGACGGTGGCCGTCTACGACGCGCAGCTCGACGCCGAACGGCCCGAGCGGATGGCGCTCTTCGGAGAGCTGCGCGCCCTGCTGGACGGCGGTGACCCCGACGACCAACTCGTCTTGTATTACCAGCCTCAGGTGTGCCTCGCGACCGCCTCGGTCACCGCGGTCGAAGCTCTGGTCCGCTGGCGGCACCCTCGGCTCGGCCTGCTGCTGCCCGGGGCGTTCCTCGCGATATCGGAGTCCGGACGCCTGGAGATACCGCTCACCTACCACCTGCTCCGGCTGGCCGTCCGGGACGCCGCGGCCTGGCAGGAGCACAACCCGGTGACAGTCGCCGTGAACGTCTCGCCCAAGTGCCTGCTCGACGAGGAGTTCGCGCACCAGGTGCGATCTGCGCTGGCCGAATCCGGGCTCCGGCCGTCACTGCTGCGGCTGGAGGTCACCGAGAGCAGCATGATGACCGACCCCGACAAGGCGCTCGCCATGCTGCGCCAAGTCCAGGGGGACGGCGTACAGGTCTCGATCGACGACTTCGGCACCGGCTTCAGCTCGCTCCACCAACTCCGGCAACTGAACGCCGACGAACTCAAGGTCGATCAGACACTCACCAGTCGCGTGGCGACCGATCCCGGCAACGCCGTGCTGGTACGCAGCGCGATCGATCTGGCGCACAACCTGGGTCTCTTCGTCACCGCCGAGGGCGTGGAGGATCTGCGTACGTTGGCCGTCCTCCGCGACTACGGATGCGACCAGGCGCAGGGGTTCGGAATCGCCCGGCCGGTGCCGGTCGACAACCTCGAGACCGCCTGTGCTGTGGCCGAGGAGCGGGCCCGCATGATCGCCGAACCGAGTCGCCCGTTGACGCCCGACGCCGTCGCCTGACGGGCTCAGTAGTCCAGCAGCTCGGCGCCGTACCTCGTGAACAGGTCGCGGAGGTCGCCGCGGTCGGGCGCGTGGATCGCCTGGATCAGCTGGTAGGTGCGGGCGCCCATGACGAGCAGGTACCGCGCGGGCTCGGAGCCCGGATTCCAGTAGGTGTGCGGGGTACCGCCCGGAACGACGGCCGCTCCCCCGGCAGGGACTTCGATCTCGTCGTCGTCGACTCGAATACGCAGTACGCCCGCCAGGACGTACCAGGCCTCGTCGTCCTCGTGTTTGTGCAGCGGGGCTTGGTAGAGGGGCTCGGGGCCGGCGGCCGCCTCGGCGGTCCGCTCGGCGAGGACGGTGTTGGATCCGGCTGGGGCCAGTACCCGGCCGGCCAGGCTGGTGGCGTGCACGTCCAACGACATTCACGAAAGGTACCAACAGAATTCGGTCGCAACGGCGCTCCTGGTGCGAAAGGCTGCCAGGGTGGCTGTCGTGTATCTCGTCCAGCATGCCGAGAAGCAATCTGAGCCGGGCGATCCAGAGCTGACCGAATTGGGCCGCGAACAGGCGTCGCGTACTGCTGAGATGCTCAGCGGGCACGGCGTACGCGCGGTGTTCAGCAGCCCGTTGCGGCGTGCGCTGCAGACCGCTCGGCCGATCGCTGACGCCGTCGGTGTCGAGGTGGTCGAGGATCGGCGGCTGGCGGAACGGATGAACTGGGACGGCCGGCAGCCGCTCGCGGCATTCCTGGCGGACTGGGATCGGGCGACTCGCGTACGCGATTTCGCGCCGCCCACCGGTGATTCGTCGCATCGGGCGGCCGCCCGGCTGATCGCGTTCGTGCAGTCCGTTGCGGACATGCCGGGTCCGGTGGTCGCGGTGAGCCATGGCGGCGTGACGACCGACATGCTGCGTACGCTCCTCGGCGACGACCAGGTCCCGCGAGTGTTGCTGGAGCAGGGCGTGCCGTCGTGTGCGATCACGACGCTGGAGGGATCACGGGTCCTGCAGGTCGCCGCCGTGGATCACTTCTGACCGAGACGCACGTACTTGCCTAGGTCAGGTTGCGGATTCTCGCCAGGAGTTCCGTCAGCTCATAGTGGACATCCGGGCCCAGCCGAGCGAAGTCGTCGACGGTCAGGGTGATGGATTCCGGGACGAGCGGACTGGGGAACTGCTTGGCGAAGCCGGTACGCCAGGCCCGGCGGTGGTCCGGGCTGAGGCTCTTGAACGCCTCCTTCTGGGCCGCCTTGGTCGCCTTGTTCAGGCCGCCTTTCATGTCCATGAGGCGCTGCTGCTCACTGTCCATCGTCCGAAGATGGCTGATCATGGTGAGCGCGTCCGGATGGGTCGACTCCATCAGGACCTTGTCCGGCAGGTAGTTCTCGACTTCCAGCCGGTGCCACATGTGTACGCGCGGCTTCCGTGGCGGCCAGTCCGCGGACTCGTCTTCGAAGGCAGTCCCTGTGACGCCCTCGTCATTGTCCTTGACGACGATGACTCGGCAGATCTCGGTGAACCGCCTCGCGTGCTCATCGGCAAGATATCGTTGATCACCCGTCCCGCCTGAGTGATCGATGTGGAGCCACTCCAAGCGCTCCGCCTCGGCGAGCGACGGGTCGTACGCAGCGAATACGGCCTTGAGGAAGCTGCCGTCGTTTCGCCCGTTCTCCACGAGGACGATCGCGGGCCTGCCGAGGTCCTTCGTCACCGGTTCAAGGGAGCCGACGGTGACCTGCACTACCGGCCGCGAGCTGGGCGTCTGCCAAGCCGAGGCCGTGGACGCGTTCCGCAGGTACTCGTGCCAGATCGTCATCGTCGGGAAGTGCTTCTCCAGGTAGACCTCGGCGATCTTGGCCACCTCCGGACGCGGGAACCACCGGTGACGGCCGTCCACCATGAACCCGATCAAGGTGAAGATCAGTCGTTGATTCGGATCTTCGTGACTTGCGAAGACCTCGGCGTCCAGCTCAAGCAACATTGAGGCCCGACCTCCGCATCTGCGCGGCCGCGAGGGCGCGAACTTCCTCGAAGTCCTCGGTGAAGATGCCGTCCGGCCAGAAACTCAGCTGCCCCAGCTCATCGATGACGATCTGCTGCGCGGTCGACGCGCGCCCGTCGTGGTGGACGAAGTAGATCCCCACGTCGTCGGGCGTACTCGTGCCCTCGGCGATTCTCCGGCGCAGCCGAAGGAGCAGCGCCTCACTGTGCGTCTCGATGAGGAACCGGTTGCCCGTCAGCCTCGCCGCGTTCAGGTACTGGTCCGCCAGCTGAGCGTGCGCGGCGGGATGCAGGTGCAATTCGGGTTCCTCGACGATGTACAGGGTCCGCTCAGGTCTGCCGGTGACGCTGTCGAGCGCTTGCTGTACCAAGATCGGCAAGAGCTGGACGACACCGGATCCGGCGTCCGCGACATTGACCACGAGTTCGCCGTCGCGCCTGGATCGCAGAACGGTGGTGAAGAGCCGGCCGTCCGGGACCTCGTCCAGGGTCCAGTCCGGGAGGACCTCTCGCATCATCTCGTTGACCCGCCGGCGGATCTCGCCGTTGCCCCGGACCTGGTCGTGCGCCAGGACCGCGGCGAAGTGCTGACCCCGATCACCGACACTCCGGGGTACGCCGACGGGTAGGTAGTGCTCGCGCCGCAGGGCCTCACGAAACGGGGACATGTAGCGGATCCGCCCGTACGCCTCAGCGCAGTGCCGGGCGAGGTCGAATCCATCGTCGCGGTCGAGGATCTCGCGAGGTAGATACCGTGGCACGAGGCCCTGGAACGAGATCGGCCCGGTGATCGACCGTCGACCCCCGCCGTTCGCGACCCAGACTTGCTCATAGACGTCCGAGGATCCGGTCCAGGTGAGCGTCCACGTGCCGTGGCTCATGCTGAGGCGCAGATACGAGACCACCTGGAGACACGCGTCGTCCAGATTCCGGACGTGCGCCTCGATCGACTGCACGCGATTGTCGTCGAAAGCCAGCCCCACCTCGATGGTGCCCCGCTCGTCGTGCCGGTGCACCAGATCGGTGAAGACCGGCATGGTGTCACCGAGCCGTTCGAGGTCCAACGGCGTGGCCGCAGTCTCGCCCCCGCCGCCGGGAAACCCGGTTTGCAGGACGATGGCGGCTCGAGTGAACGCGCTCTTCCCGGAGTTGTTCTTGCCCAGCACGACGGTCACCGGCCGGATGTCCAGACCCTGCCGATCCCGGAAGCATCGATAATTGGCGAAGCGAACGCTCTTCAGCACGAGAGGAATCCGTTCATCGCAGTTCGATCGGGCGGTCGCCCCACAATTGCTTGACGGTTCCCCGACCCACGATCGTGTCCGCCAGTTCCGGGCGCACCAGCTCGCAATTGTGGACGAGGCTGGTGGTCAACGGAACGATCGGCTTATGAAAGATCGGCTCGTGATGGGCGACGCGATTACGGAGCCGATACAGGCTGTCGATCTGCCGGTCGATCTGCGCCCGGTCGCTGCCTTTCGGAAAAGCCCGATGCAAGGCCGGCACCCACAGCGTCTTCTCCCGGGCGGTGACCGACAGATAGCGCCAGAAGTCCAGCGACAGATTGGCGATGACCCGCCCGATCGGATCACCGGGCTTGGTGCGCAGCACCGCCTTCCTAATGGAGTTGCGAGAGATTTTGTTGAGGTCTTCCCCCCGATGCATGATCTCACGGTTAACCGGACTGGCCGGATCCTTCAGCCAATGCTGTTCGCCGGTCCACCAACTGCTGATGGCCCGGTCATAGGCATTGCGTAGGGCAATCTCCCATTCGCCGAGCATCTTCTGCAATTCCCCGCGCATTTCCCGATCCCAGTCGACGAGCGCGCCGACCCGCCCCCGATCTTGGCGTACCCCGGCCAGGAACCGAGCGAGACGGTCGCTGCCCAGGTATGACTCGTACCAGCCGTCGTTGATCGTCATTGCACCCTTCCCCGGCGTAGGTGTATGGTTCGGCTCAAAGCCCCGGAGCGACCGATGACCCTCGTGGTTATGTCCCCGGGGCCTCTTTGCGTCCCTGCCCGCCGACGGTCACCGTCGCGAGGATCCTCAATCTGCACCTTCACGGTCGGTCGCGTCAACCGTCGACGAGACGCTCGCTGTCCACAAGTGCCAGTCGTCGACTGTTCAAGATCTGACAATTCAGCACCGTGCATCTGCTGTACGTTGAAGGGCTTTGCCGATAGACGCAAGGAGATCACCCCCTTGGCATTCGACGATTTAGTCGATCCATACCGGATCGATCAACAGCCCATGGCTATTCGACTCGGTCGCGTTCCACCAAGTCGCCTACGTCGCCAAAGGACGGTCGGCGATTTTTCGGCGTACGCGCGGCCAGTTCCCAGACGGTCCACAGCCCGTAACGTCACACGGGCGACTTCGTCGAATCAGCACCGTTCCTCCCCTTCGCCGAGAGAAGACATTCCATGCCGAACGCTGAGCTGAAACCGTCCATTCGCCTCGCCCTCATCGCATTGCTCCTGATGCCGGAGAAAGAGATCACGGACCCCATGCTGTACGAGCGGTTCCGGGTGCGGGTCGCGAAGGCCGGCCGCGACGCCCTCGGTGCGGCGGGTCTGGTAACGGTCGTAGTCAAGAACGCCAAAGGCGAGGTCACGACGAAGCGCGGCACCAACTTCCATCAGCTGACGCCGGAGGGCCGCCGCCACGCACGGGCCCTCCTCGCCGAGCCGGCTCCGGCGGACGCGAAGGGCTCCATCGCCGATGTCCGCCTGCTGTACGCGATCGGCAAGCTCCTGGATCGCGTCATCCGCGACTACGGTCTCGACGAGGAGCGGGTGTTTCATCCCGAGGATGCCGGCGAACCCCGGCCGGCCGTGCCGGTTCAGCAGGCGGACGGCGTGGAGGCCGAGATCATGGCGGCGTACGACAGCCTCAGCCGTCAACATGGCGATCTCGTGAGCCTTGTTCGGCTACGGGGCGCGCTGTCCCATGTCGACCGTGCAGATCTCGACAAGGCGTTGAAGTTGCTGGACCGGCGGCGTTCGATCCAGCTCGAACCGGATCCGAACCGCAAGGCGCTCACTCCCGAAATCCGTTCGGCAGCCTTGAGCATCGGCGGTGAAGACATGCATTTCATCACGACGGGGCACCGATGAACGCGCATGAGTTGCGAGCGCTGCAACAGCTTCGGTTCGAATGGGCCCCCATGCAGGAGGACGTCTGGACCGGGCCGGACGTGCACGTCGCCGGCCTCAACCGGCAGGCGGCCGACGGAATCCTAGCCGCCTTCGCCAGGGCCAAGCTCAGCCCGGCGGCGAACCCGCTGGGCATCGTTCTTGAGGGCCGACCCGGGGTCGGAAAGACCCATCTCCTCAGTTCCATCCGGCGCCAGGTCCAAGCAGAAGGCGGCTACTTCTTCCTGCTCGGGGTCCCCCAAGGCGACTTCTGGGACTGCCTGATCCAGGCCTTCATCGACGGTCTCGCGCGGCCGACCGTCGGGCATCCAAACCAGCTGGCCAAGCTCCTCGACGGTCTCTGCGATCAGGCACTGGTGTCCAGCGACGTTCGCGACCAGATCCTGGGACGCCGGCCGTTGACCCGCGACGACCTGGACGACTTCATCCGCAAGTTTCGCTATGCACACCCGGATCTGGGGCGACGCTGCCATCAGACGCTCCGGGCCCTGATCTTGCGAAACGCTTGGGACAACGACCTACAGGATCTGGGTGAGGGCCATCTGCGGTGCAGCGTCGAGGACACTGATGCCGAAGAGCGCACCCGCTGGCGTCTGCCCTCCAAGCCCAAGCCTCCCCGGGACGTCGTCGAAGAGATCTCGCTGTTGGTGGCGCTGAGCGGACCGACGGTTTTCGCACTGGATCAGGTCGACGCCACCATGGCGCAAGTGCGACGAGCTTCAGTGCAAAATCACGTCGACGGCGACGAAGGCGAGCCCGCCGAGGTGACTCAGCTGCTGGAGGATGTCGGCCAAGGACTCATGGAAGCGCGCGAAAAGCTGCGCCGGACGGTCCTCCTCGTCTCTTGTCTTCACACGACCTGGGACTTGATCTGCAAGAACACCCTCGGGTCGATCGCCGACCGATTCCACCGCGAACCACGGCTGAGCCGCATTCCGTCGGCTGAGCTCGGCAGTGAACTCGTGACCAAGCACTTCAAGCGCAAGTTCGAAGTTGTGGGCTTCCAGCCGCCACATCCCACGTGGCCGGTGCTGCCGTCCGCGTTCGCGTCGGCCCCGGACTACACCCCGAGGCAGCTACTGCAACGAATCGACGCGCACGTTCGAGAATGCGTCCGGCTTGGCCGCGTCATCCCACTGGCCGACTTCGAGCAGGCTCTCAAGCGCTCGACCGGGCCAATCGCTGTCGATGCAGCTAGGGTCGATTTCCAGCGCCTGACCTACTTCGATCAGCAGTTCGCCACTCATCGCAAACACGCGTCGGTCGAACGAGCTCTCGAGGCGGATTTGGAAGACCGAGAGATGCCCCAGTTGCTGGGCGCCGGACTGCAGGCCTGGATCCGCGAGAAGAGCGAGAGCGAACAACGTAGGTTCACCGTCGCCGTCGACGGTGGGGCCAACACGGCGACCCACGCAACCCTCCGCGAATCGTTCGACGAGGAGGCCGAGGACTTCGGCGTCTGGTCCTTCCGTGGCCTCGCGAAGAAGCATCACGCCGCCGTCCTCCCCCGATTGGCGCGGCTGACGCTGTCGGCGGCACTCGATCCGCAGGTGCCCCAACGACGGGCGGTCCTCCTGCGAAACGTGCCTTGGCCCAACGGACCGGTGTGCCGCAAGCGGCGCGAGCGATTCGAGACCGACGGCGGCATGCTGACGAAGATCGCCGAGGACGATCTCAAGACGTTCCATGCCCTCGGGAAGATGCTGGAGGAGGACGAGCCGGGCTTCGACCAATGGCTGGCCGATCGCCGGCCCGCCAGCCGAACCGGCATCTTCACGGAGATCTTCGGCTCGCCGCCGGATTCCGGTATCGGTCTTCCTCGGTCGCCCGAGCAGCCCGGCCCCAGTGACGACTCCGCGTCGGCAACCGGCCCTGAGTCGGCTCCGGACGCGTACCCCGTTGAACCGGCGCGCCGGGCGACGAGCGATGTGCCCGTGACCGTCGACGACGACGCGGCGATTGCGATCGGCTCGGCAGTCGACGGCGGGCAGCAGGTCGCGGTCAACCTTCGCGACCTTCGCAAGCACGTCGCCATCTTCGCCGGGTCGGGGTCGGGCAAGACCGTCCTGATCCGTCGGCTCATCGAGGAATGCGCCCTGCAGGGCGTGTCGACGATCGCCTTGGACCCCAACAACGACCTGGCCCGGCTCGGCGATCCATGGCCACGCCCGCCGGAGGGCTGGGCACCCGACGACGAGGAACGCGCACGCAGGTATCTCGACACCACGGACGTGGTGGTCTGGACCCCGCGCCGCGAAGCCGGGCGACCGCTGAGCCTTCAGCCGCTGCCGGATTTCGGGGCGATCATCGACGACCCGGATGAGTTCGGGCTCGCGCTCGACAGCGCGGTCTCCGCGTTGGCCCCACGGGCACGGATGGGCGGCAACACCGCCAAGATGGACCGGGGACGCGCGGTCCTGCGGGAGGCGCTCGCCCACTTCGCCAAAACCGGCGGGAACCGCCTCGACGGGCTCGTGGACATCCTCAGCGACCTTCCCGACGGTGTCACGACCTTGGGGAAGGCGCGGGAGCTCGCGTACGAGATGGCGCAGACACTCACCGCCGCGAAGATCAACGATCCGTTGTTCGGTGGATCAGGGGTGTCCCTGGACCCGGCCGCCCTGCTGACTCCGGCGAAGGGCAAGCGTGCTCGGATCTCGCTCATCAGCCTGATCGGCCTGCCCAGTGACGAACAGCGGCAGAGTTTCGTCAATCAGCTGCAGATGGCCCTGTTCAGCTGGATCAAACGCAACCCCGCCAACGATCGCCCGCTCGGCGGGCTGTTCGTCATGGATGAAGCGCAGATCTTCGCTCCCGCCGGCGCGGTGACCGCGTGCACCGAGAGCAGCTTGGCTTTGGCGAGCCAGGCACGCAAGTACGGGCTGGGCCTCATCTTCGCGACGCAGGCCCCACGTGGACTCCACAACCGCATCGTGGGCAACGCGGCCACCCACTTCTACGGGTTCCTCAACAGCCCGGTCCAGATCAGCGCGGCGAAGGAGTTGGCTCAGGCGAAAGGCGGGCGCGTAAGCGATGTCGGGCTGCTGCGTACGGGGCATTTCTATGCGATGGGCGAAGGAGTGCCCTGCCAGCAGGTCTCGGTGCCGATGTGCCTGAGCCATCACCCGAGCGGACCGCTGACCTCCGAGGAGGTGCTCGAACGCGCGAAGGCGGCACCGAAGCCCTGAACCGCCGGGTTCGATCACGCCGCTGGAAGGGTCGCGGGTTCTCCGGATCGCCGGGTCAGGGCCAGCATGAGCAGTGCCCGGGCCAGCTCGCCGGCGATGAGGGCGGCGATGCCGCCGGTGGCTCCGGCCGGCGGGACCAGGAGCCAGCCGGTGCCGGCGACCGCGGCGAGCTGACCGATCGAGGCGGCGGCCGACCAGCGCCGGCCTCGGGCGCCGCTGGCTTCCAGGAGTAGGGCGGAGACGGCGTTCCCGGCGTACAACAGGATCTCGATGGTGAGTGCGACGTAGGCCCAAACCGCCGAACGGCCCAGGACGCCCACCGTGATCGCGGCGGGAAGGCCGAGGCCGATCGTCCAGATCAGACTGCGGCGGGTCGCGGACCAGGCGGCGGATTCGCCGGCGCGCTCGATGCGGAGCGCGACGGTGGGCTGGGCCAGGCGGAGCAGGTAGCCCCAGCCGGTCGACACCGCCGCCGAGACGACCACCAGCAGGTAGAAGAGGCTCGTCTCCGCGGGCCGGTCGGCGGCGGCGAACGCGAGGTAGAGCACCGAGACGCCGAGGACGCCCAGGATGTCGGCGGTGCCGAGGACGGCGACCGCCCGGAGAGCCGCAGCCCGGGAAACCTCCGGCGACGCGGAAGCCTGCGCCTCAGCCCCGGAGACCGCAGCATCTGGCGGCGTGGAAGCCTGCGCTCCGGCCGCTGCGGGTGGAGCGGCAGCGTCGGACGCAGTCGACGGCGGGGCGGCCGGCAGGCGGAGCCGGGCGAGCAGGACCGCGTTGACCGCGAGGGTTCCGGCACCGAGCAAAAGCAGGACGTCGTGCGGACCAGCCCCGAGATACGCGGCGACGACGGCGAGCGCGTAGGTCGCGGCGAGGCCGAAGAAGCCGAGGCTGTCGGCGAGCGGCTGCCCGCTGAGCCGGTAGAGCGCGACCAGCACGGTCGCGCTCCCGACGCCGACCGCGACCACCCCGGCGGCCCCGTAGCGGCCGGCACCGGACAAGAGGCCGGCGAGGAGAGAAAGGCAGAGCGCGCTCACGACGAGGGTTCGGAAGAACTGCGCGAGGCCGGCTCCGCCGCGCAGCGGGACCAGGTTCAGGGCCGCCTTCTCCGGTCCGCTGGACACGAGTTGGGTCAGCCAGGCCAGCGCTCCGACGGCGGTGGCGTACGCCGCGAAGTCGTCCGGTCCCCAGAGGTTGAGCAGGGCGAGGCCACCGGCGTACGTGGCGATCCGGTAGGCCCCGCGTCCGGCGAGCAGTGCGGCGACGATGCGTGGCCGCGGCAGCACGGCTGTCACGCCACCGGCTCGACCTCGATACGCAGGAGGGCGTCCACGTCGGCGAGGACGCGCTCCAGGCTGGGCTGATCGTCGGCACGGGCGAGCAGATAGCCGAGTTTGGCTCCGGCGCGGGCGTACGGTTCGACGTGGTCGCCGGGCTGGGCCGCCAGGATGAGGTCGACGACGCCGGGCAGCGCGCGTACCTCGGTGAGCCCGTGCACAGCGACGAGCTTGCCTGCCTCGGCGGTTCGCAGAACCCGCATCGCGGCGCAGCCGTTCGCAGTCGCGGTCAGGTCGGGTCGCTGCCCGACGGCGGCGGTCACGTACGCGGCGGTGACGTCGACGCCGTGGATGAGGCCGAGCAGTTCGGCGGAACCGTTGCCGCCCAGGCGGGCGCCCATCTCGATGACGACGATCTGCCCGTCGGCGTCGATGAGCAGGTCGGCGTTGAGTGAACCCCAGGCGTAGCCGAGAGTGGCGACGATCTGCTCGACGATCGCCCGGCAGCGCGCGACCAGCGCGGGATCGCCGCCCGGCATGGTGTGCTCCATGGTCACGAAGTGCGGCGGTTCGGTCAACCTGCGCGCGCCCAGTCCGAACAGGACGACCCGGCCGTCGGCGACGACCGCCTCGACGGCGTAGTGATCGCCTTCCAGGAACTCCTCGATGATGACGACCGACGACGCCGAGTACGCGACCGCCGCGCTGATCGCCTCGTCGAGATCGGACGGTGCGGTGCACAGGCTGATGCCGCGACCGCCGCTGGAGTCCGTCGGCTTGACGATGACCGGGAACCGGAGATCCCGCGCCGCTGCGCGTACGGCGGCTGCGGAGCCTTGGGCGAAGCGCGGTCCGGGCAGGCCGAGGCCGTCGCAGACGTCGCGGAAGTAGCCCTTGTCGACCGAGGCCCGCAAGGCCTGCGGGGACAGTCCGCTCGGCAGTCCGAGGCGCTCGGCCAGCCGATACTGCGCGGGCAGGTTGACGTCGCTGGCCGGGGACACGACTCCGGCCAGGTCGGCCCGGCGGCCCAGCTGCCTCGCCAGCTCGTCGACGTCGCGCGTGCTGACGTTGAGGAACTCGTCGGCGTACCCGACGGCGGGGGCGTCGGTCCGGGCGTCGACACAGACGGTGGTCAGGCCTAATCTGCGCGCGGTGACGAGAGTGGTGATCGCTCCGTCGGCGCCGCCGAGCACGGCGAGGGTGGTCATGAGACGTGCTCCATGATCGAGACCTGGCCGGTCAGCGGGGCGGCGGCGTACAGGCGGTCCTCGTCGCGGACCGGGATGTTCGCCTCCTCGATGAGGAACTGCGGCGTGCCGGGATGGCCTCGGGCGATGTGCACGAGGTAGCGCGCGATGACCGCCAGGCTCAGCAGCCCGCCGGACAGCGCTATCCCGGTCAGGACGGCGGCCGACGGGTGGCTGAGCACCGCCAGCATCGCCCCGATCAGCGCGCAGAGGCTGGTGAACAGGGCGAGTACGCCCGCGAAGGTGATCGGCCGGACCGAGTACGACATGAACAGCTCGACGGCGTGCCGGGCCAGTCCGCGTACGGTCACCTTGGGTTCGCCGCCGCGGCGGGCGCGATGGGCGGTCGGCGTCGTCGTCCAGTTGCGGGTCAGCCGGGGCAGGGCGGCCATGAAGTAGGGCGTACCCAGCCGCAGGTCGACGACCCGGCGAGCCAGTTCGGTGCGGACCAGCCGGAAGCTCGTGCCGCCGGACGGGATGTCGATGCGCAGCAGCCGCCGCGAGATGACCTCGTGCAGGCCGCTGGCGAGCCGCCGGAGCAGCCGATCCTGGCGGTCGACGCGGATGCCGAAGACCGCGTCGTAGCCCTCCATCGCCTTGGCGATCAGCTTGTGCGCCTCCGCCGGCGGGAACTGCAGATCCGCGTCCAGGTGCAGCAACCAGGGGTGGCGGGCGTACCGATAACCGGCGGAGAAGGCCGCTTCCAGGCCGTAGTTGCGGGTGAAGGACAGGTAGGACACCGCTGGATCGCGTTCGGCGAGGGTCCGGAACCGGTCGAGCGTGGCGTCGGTGCTGCCGTCGTCGACGAACAGGACCTCCAGGCCGGCGTACCCGGACAGCTCCTCGACGATCTCCTGATAGACGGCGTCCACGTTGTCGGCCTCGTTGAGGCAGGGCACCACGACGGTCACGGCGAAGTCTTCCGGTCGATCTCGTCCCCGCACAGCGGGCCACCCTTCTGGCGCCGCGTCGCGCCATCCCGGTCGACTACAGCATCGCGCCATGTGGATGTCTAAGTCGACGAATCGGCCTGTGTCGACACCTTGCCACGGCCTCCAGCGCTTTGGCAACAAGGCGTCGCCTTCTAGTCGTACATACCAATGCGTCAAATCGGAGGGTTGTCGATCTCGCGGCGGCTTGGCACACTCAATCGACCTATCGACGAAGATCGGGGTACGCCGCCATGTACGTTCTCGGCATCAACCAGCACCACGACTCGGCGGCGGCGCTCGTCCGCGACGGTCGCATCGTGGCCTTTGTCGAGGAGGAACGGATATCCCGCGTCAAGCACGACGGCACCTTCCCGGCGAAGGCCATCCAGGAGTGCCTGTCGATGGAGGGCATCACCCTCGGCGACGTGGATCATGTGGCGTACTTCTGGCAGGCCCGCAAGGAGGTCCAGCACGCGCTGGGTCACTTCGTCCGGCACCTGCCGGCCACCCTCGCCGTGTTCCGCAACGACGCCGGCACCTATGACGGGCGGGCCAGCGGGCTCACCGCGACCATGCGGTCAGGCGGCATTCAGCAGCACTCGGACGACTACAACGTCGGCGGCGCGCTCCTGCTGCACCTGAAGCGGTCGCTGACGATGAAGCAGGTCGTCTGCGACGCGGTCGGCTACACCGGCGCGGTCAAGTTCCAGGTGCACCTCGTGGACCACCACCTGTCCCACGCCGCCAGCGCGTACCTGTTGTCGCCGTTCGACCGGTCGGCGATCATCACGTGGGACGGCATCGGCAGCGACGGGACGTCGACCTACCTGGCCGTCGGCGAGGGCGACCGCATCCGCGACGTACGCCGGGTCAAGTTCCCGCACTCCCTGGGCGCCCTGTACGCCTGCGTCACCAGCTACCTCGGCTTCCACCCGACCCGGGACGAGGGCAAGGTCATGGGGCTGGCCGCGTACGGCGAGCCGACCCAGGTCGAGGCGATGAAGGAACTGGTGCGCCTGCTGCCCGACGGCCGGTACGAGCTGGACCTGAGCTGGTTCCGCCACCACGCCACGGGCAAGCACCAGATGGCGCCGAAGTTCCTCGAACGGTTCGGCCCGCCCCGGCCGCGTACGCGTGACGCCGTCCCGCAGCACTACGCCGACATCGCGTACGGGCTCCAGGCGACGCTGGAGGAGGCGGGGCTGCACGTCGCCCGCTGGCTTCAGCAGCACACCGGGGAGACGAACCTGGTCACGGCCGGTGGCGTCGCCCTCAACAGCGTCATGAACGGGCGCATCTTCCTGGAGACGCCCTTCGAGGAGTTCTTCGCCCAGCCCGCCGCCGCCGACGACGGCTCGGCGCTCGGCGCGGCCGTCCAGGTGGCCGTCACGCAGGGCGCTCCCCGGCCGACCGGCAACTACATCTTCCTCGGCCCGAGCTATTCCGAGGCGGAGATGGAGAAGGCGCTCGCCGACGCCGGGCTGGCGTACGAGCGCACCGACGACATCGCCGTGGCGACCGCCCGGGGTCTGGCCGACGGGAAGATCGTCGGCTGGTTCCAGGACCGCATGGAATGCGGCCCCCGTGCCCTGGGCAACCGCTCGATCCTGGCCGACCCGCGGGGCAAGGACACCAAGGACCGGCTGAACGAGAAGGTCAAGCACCGCGAGCCGTTCCGCCCGTTCGCCCCGTCCTGCCTCGTCGAACGGGCCGGCGAGTACTTCGCGTCGGGCTATCCGTCCCCGGTCATGCTGCTCGTCTTCGACGTCCTGGAGCACCAGCGCGACCGCGTCCCGGCGATCACCCACGCCGACGGCACCGCGCGGGTGCAGACCGTCTCGGCCGAGGACAATCCCCTCTACTACCGGATGATCACGCGCTTCGACGAGCTGACCGGCGTACCGATGGTCGTGAACACGTCCTTCAACGACAACGAGGAGCCGATCGTCTGCACGCCGGCCGAGGCCGTCTCGTGCTACCTGCGTACCGACATGGACGCGCTCGCGCTCGGTCCCTTCTGGACGCAGAAATGATGCGGCGCTGGTTCTGGCTCGTGCCCGCGGTGGCCGGCGCCGCGCTGGCTTACGCGATCATGGTGGTGCTGCCGGCCGACCGCACCATCGACAACGTGGGCGAGGTGCTGTTCAAAACAGCACCTCTGCTCTGCGCGGTGGTCGCCATCGCGTTCTTCCCCCAGCACCCCGGGCTCAGCCTGGCCCTCGTCGGGGCGCTGCTCCTGGGCTACATGGGCGTCGTGGACACGCTCAACGTCCATAACATCTTCGGGTACGCCGAATCACCGAACCAGGACGCCGCGTTCCCAGAGCTGTACCAGTGGACGATCTTCGTGAACGCGTTCACCGTACTGGCGGTGCTGTTCGCGTACCGCCTGGGCGGCGCGACCGCAGGCCGCACGTTGCGCGCGGGACTGGCGGGCATCCTGGTCCTGATCTCGGGCTTGAACGACCTGACCTACTACTTCACGGCGGACTGGGACGGGCCGCGACCGGAGCGCCTGAAGTGGGCGTCGCACATCGCGGTGTTCGTGGGCGGGCCGCCGAGCGCGACCGTGGCGATCGTGTTCTGCGCCGTGCACCTGGTGCTCGCGATCGTCGTGCTCGTCGCACCGTTGGGCCGCTGGGTCGATCGGTTCGACGCAGCCGCGCCGGCCGTCACCCCAGCGCCTCCAGTACCCGCCGAGCAGTATTGATCCCCTGCCGGATCACCTGATCCATGTCGATGTAGGTGTAGGTGGCCAGCCGGCCCGCGACGAACCGGGGCGGGCCGGGCAGCGCCGCCAACTCGTCGAGGTAACGCCGGGCCAGCGCCCGGTTCGCCCCCGCCACGTCGTCGATCGGGTAGTGGCGGGCGGGCGCGCCCGGATACTCGTAGCTGACCACGGTTCCGGGCTCGGTCTGGCCGCTCATCCACTTCGTCTCGATGGCGCGGGTATGCGGTTTGAGCGGGCTCGGCGTGTTGAGCACGCCGCACGGCAGCACGTGGTCCACGCCGGGCAGATAGTGGTTGACCAGCCGTACGCCGCGCCACGGCAGCGCGCCGAGGTGCGAGGCGAAGAACTCGTCGAGCGCGCAGGTGACCACGATCGCGTCGGCCCCGGCGCAGACGTCCTCCCAGTCGTCGATCGTCACCCGCCGGCCCATGACCACCGGCACCGCACGCAGCAAGGCGTCCAGAAGCTTGGGATAGCCGCCGCTCGGCCAGCCTTGATGCGGGTCGCGGAACAGGTCGCGATAGCCGTCCTCGCGGAGTTCGATGCGTTTGGGCGCCCACGCCGCCGTCAGGTTCTTCGGGTCCTCACCCCATTGCTTGCGGGTGTAGCCCTCGATGAACTCGTGATAGAGCGTCTCGCCCATGAGCCCGACGCACCACGACTCGAAGTTGTCCGCCCGAGGCACCGCCGGACGGCTCGCGAGTTCGCGTTCCACGGCCGCCCACTGCGGCAGTTCTCGTAGCTCCGACAGCTGCGGCGGCCAGCTCAGCACCCGGTCGAACGCCTCGGTACGCACCGCATGCCGATACGGCAGCATCTCGACGAGGCCGGTCACCAATTGCCACACCGCCGTGTCGGAGGTGTGGAAGATGTGCGCCCCGGCCGGTTCGTAGAGGATGCCGCCCGCACTGGCCGTACGCAGTTGGCCGCCCCACGTCGGGTCGCCCTCCAGCACCTCGACGCGCCGCCCGGCCTGGTGCAGCAGATGTGCGACAGTCGCCCCGGCCAGGCCGGCGCCGATCACGCGAATGGTCATGTCAGAGCCGCTTCACGAGGCGGATCTTGCCGTTGGGCTCCGGCGCGATCGTGTCCACCATCGCCACGTCGAGGTCGAACTGGCTCGCCGCCGGCGCGATCGCCGCCCGCAACTGCCGCTCCACCTCTGCCTCCGCGCCGTCGGTGGCGACCGCGAGCAGCCGCAGCTCGCCGGGCCGTTCCTGGACCATCTGGATACGCAGCAGCCGCCCTTCGCGGCTCAGCGGATAGATCAGCGAGGCGATGAAGTTGCCGTTGCGCAGTACGCCGTCCTTGGTCTCGATGCGGTCCTCGACCCGGCCCAGCACCGACCGCAGGATGGGCATGTGCGACGTGCCGCAGTCGCAGTCGTTCGGGGTGATCTCGACCCGGTCGCCGAGCCGATAGCGGATCAGCGGATTCGCCTCGGCGTGCAGCCGCGTGACCACGATCTCGCCCACCCCGTCGGCCAGCGTCACCGAGCCGTCGTCCCGGATCACCTCCACCACGACGTCGCCCGAACGCAGGTGCATGTTGCCCCGCGAGCAGGTCCGGGCGATCGTGTACGCCTCCACCGACGCATACGTCTCGTGGGCCGTGGCCCCGAAGTACTCCAGTGCTTCCGTCCGCCCGCCGATCAGCGTCGACTCACCGGCGAAGACGATCACCCGGGCGTGCGGGTAACGGATGCCCCGGCGGCGCAGCTCCGCGCCGACCGCCGCGATCATCGACGGGAAGCCCCACAGGATCGTCGGCCGGCCGGCCAGCACCGCGTCCGCCTGCTCCGCGATGGACTTGCTGGTGTCCACGTGGACGTTGCCCGCCAGGCCGAGCCGTTCCAGCCGATGCTTGCGGAAGCCGTACACGCGGAAGTAGCCGACCCGGTCCCACGGGCGCATCCCGCAGGCGAGCAGGTCCCAGAGGAAGGTGGCCCGCAGGTAGCCGAGGTCCTGCTCCGAGTAGTAGAACGTCGCCGGATGCCCCGTCGACCCGCTCGTGCTCGCCATCCGGGTCGACTCCGCCGTGTGCCCGGCCGCGAGCAGGCCGCCCGAGGGGCCGAGGGCGTTGACGGTCGCCCGGTCCAGCAACGGCAGCCTCGACAGATCCTGCGGTCCCTGGAATTCCGCCACCACCGCCGGGTCGTAGACCTCCCGGTAGTGCGGGACGGTGGCCGCCGCATGGCGTACCAGCTGGGTCAGCAGACGGGCTTGAAGCTCGGCGATCCGCTCGGGCCGGGCACGGTCGCGCGCACGAGCGGTCGCCACATTGGCCAGAACGGGCAGAATCGGAATACGGTGGGGCAGGCGGGTCATCATTGTCCCTGGGTTCGAGCCATACACGGGGTTCGAGCCACACATGCAAAGATATGGCTGTGCATCAGGGTCTCACAGTGCGCCGCCACGATCCACAGCGTGATGTCGAACCCGACGGCTGGGCCGACTTCGCCGACAAGAACCGGCTCGGCGTCGCCTGGGCCTGGCCGCTGGTACGCGCGGCAGCGGCCGGCGGCCGGCAGACCGCGCTCATCGCGACGCTCCACGATGGACCTGACGTCGCCGGGCTCGTGACCGGGCGCTTCATCGGCCCACGATTCGGCCGCGGACGGCAACCGGTCGCCGGGATCCTGGACATCGACAGCTTGACGACCAGCTGCTTTCCGGGCATCGTCACCGAACGACCCGAGGCGTTCGGCGACGCCGTCGACGCCGTCCTGACCGACGTACGCGGAATTCACGGCGTACTGCTCCGGCAGATCGTCGCCGAGACCCTCCCGGCGGTGCTGCGTCGTCCGGCCGTCGTCCGGGAAGGCGTGCCGATGGCGCACTTCGCCAACCGGTTCGCCGACTTCGACGCATACGCCCACTCCCTCGGCCGCCGCCGGGGTCCGCTGCGCCCGGTGTACAACCGGCTCGGCCGTGACACCGATCTCGTCGTCGAATCCACGATGGACGGAGAACTGAGCATTCCGGTCACCGCGACGGACCTGCGTCGCCTGGTCAACCTGGTGGTCGACCGGCATCACACCCGGCGCTGGCTGCGCAAACGCTACCTGTCCGAGGCGGTGGCGGCCGCCCAGGTCGGCACGCCGGGCGTACACCTGCGGACCTATCGGGACCTGGCCGGGCGGCTGCTGGCCGTGCACACCATCCTCGACCATCCCGACCTACCGGTCTCCAGCGCCTGGGGCAGCCTCGACCTGGCCGACGGCGGTCGCAAGGACCTGTGGTTCCACAGCAACGCCGAGTTGTCCCGCTGGTGCATCGAGACCGGGCGCCGCGGTTTCCTCAGCGGCCAGGGCAGCCTCGCCGAGAAACAGCGTCTCGGGCACGAGACGACGCGTCAGTGGCAGGTGCTCATCCCCGCGTTTCCGCGACGTCGGCCGGCTCCGGAGCAGCCGGGCTGAACTCCGACTCGACGAACCGGCCCTTGCCGCCGGCAGTCAGCTCGATCCGATCCGTACGCGCGAACCGCAGCTCCACCGACGCCCCGACCAGTTCGGCGAACTTCGCCTCGAAGGAGCGCATCGCAGCGGCGTACCCGGCGTCGGTCGGCTCCTCCGGCACCAGGTGCACGGTGATGACCCCGGCCGCGTCCTGACGGATCATGCACTCGGCCACGCCGGGGGCGTACATCGCCAGCGAGAGGAACACCCCGCTGTAGACCCGGCGACCGCCGGGCAGCGTGATGAACGCGTTGGTACGCCCATCGGCCAGCTTCATCCGGCGGAAACGGTTGCCACACGAGCATTCGCCCGGCAGGATCATCGCGCGATCACCGAGCTGGTAGCGCGGCAACGGCATGGCCCGCTCCCGGAAGTGCGTCACCACCACCGTCCCGACGGTCCCGTCCGGCGCGGGCCGCCCGTCGTCGCCGAGGATCTCCAGCCACACCCGATCCTCGTCCACGTGCATGGCGCCGGCCGCGCAGCCGGTGGACACCGTCAGCACCTCGTACGCCGAATACTCGTCGAACACCGGTACGCCGAACCGGTCGGTCAGCACCTGAGCCACCTCGTCGGTCAGCAGCTCGGAGTCGGTCATCACCATCCGCAGCGACCGGCGCAGCCGGGCCAGCTGGTCGTCGTCGAGGTTGCGCAGGATCGCCCGCAGCACGACCGGGTAGCCCATGATGAGGTTGGGCCGCACGGCCAGCACCTGGCGAGCGATCTCGGCCTCGGCCTGCCCCGCGCCGACGACCGTTCGCGGGAACAACCCGAGCCGCTGGAACCACCGAACCGGGCGGGGAAACGGCTTGATGTGGGCGATCCGCCACCACGGCCGGTAGCCCGAGCGCAGGAACCGGCGCAACACGGTCGCCCCGTGATACCCGTACGCGCTGACGTCGTGACGGATGCTCAGCCGCGTACCGGTCGTCCCGCTCGTGACGTCGGTCCGGTACTCCCCGACCGGCGCGTAGAACGCCTCCACCCCGGCGTCGAGCACCTGCCGTTTCGTCAGCGTCGGCAGGTCGGCCAGCTCGTCCAGGCTGGTCAGCGCGGCCGGATAGGCTGCGAAGTACGCGACGTTCGCCCGGCAGTAGGCCAGCATCTCGTTGATCCCGTCGAGGGCCAGCCGCCGGGTGACCGCCGGATCCCGCCGGGGCGCCCGCCATACCGGCGGCAGGTGCCGCAGTTCGCGTACGGCCACCGCGAGACCGCTGCTCATCGCATTGCTCCATCGAAATACGGCACGCGCCTACGGTAGAGGCTCCCGGCCCACCGACCAATAGCCGCCAGACGACGGCTATGCGGTTGACGAACTGACTCAGGCTGGCATCATTGCCGCATGAGTCAGCCTGCCGAGGAGTGGATCACCCTCGCGTCCTACGAGAACCTGCCGGGCAACGCGCGCCCGATGGAGTTCGTCCGCGCCTGACTGCGTGATCGCGGCATCGACTGGATGCCCTTCGGAAACAACGACATTCTCATCGGCCTGGCCTGCGGCCCGGGTTCGGACGGCCGATGGCACGGCTGGTATCGCATCGAAGTGCGGGCAGAAGCTTTGCGTACGCTCGGCCTTCATCCTGATCAGCCGATGTCGAGGATCGTCGGACCTTCGCCACCGGCCTGGTGGCATGCCGAAGGCGAACGTTTGGCCCGCCGCTCGCCTCACTAGATCTGAGATACCCGCGCCAAACGCGCATTGCTTGTCCGAAAAATCCCTATATGCCCCATAGGCTACGCGAGTTGAGCAGCGTACGCCGGAAGGACGGGATCGGATGGGCTGGCAGCTGGGCGGCGCACGGCGTACTCGCTGGTGTCCCCTTTTCCTCACGGTCCTCGTCGTTCTCTTGTCGCTGGTGCCGGGGCTGGCCGCAGGCATCCCGGCTTCCGCAGCACCGGCCCCGGTCGGTGACGCGGACACCCCGGGCGTCTGGGGGGTCGACACGGTGACCTTCGTGTCGGCCGGGAAGGTGCTCGCGCGGGTGCAGGTGCCGGACGGCGGGCTCTGCCCGCGCCAGCCCGCGCCAGCGGCGGCCGACGGCGTCTTCGCGGGCTGGTTCGTGGACGGTGTGCCGTTCGAGTTCGAGTCGACGGTGGTGACCGGCGACCTCACGGTGACCGCACGCTTCGCCGACACCTGGGTGGTTCAGTTCCTCGCGCCACAGCCACCCGGCGCGGCCGGGGCCGACTCGGTGCTCAGCACCGTCGAGGTCACCCGGGGGGATCCACTTGGGAGCGTCTCCCCGGACGTGCCGGACCTCGGTTCGAGTCTGGTGTTCACCGGGAAGTGGTATCGAGCCGACGATCCCACGCAAGCGCCCTACGACTTCGACGCGCCTGTGACCGGCAACCTCACGCTCCGGCCGCTCATCGCACGCGGCTTCGCGGTCACCTTCCGCACCGACGGCTCCCTGGTCGAACCGGTCGCCGTCGTCGCGCCCAAGACCGAGTTCACCCAGGCCGATCTCGCCGCCGTGCCGGTTCCCACGCGGATCGGCTATCAGTTCACCGACTGGTACGCCGACCGCGCCGCGACCGTCCCGCCGACCTTCCCGATCACCACCGACACCACCTTGTACGCCGGTTGGCAGGGCGGGCCCGTCGACTACCACGTGAGCTACTGGCTAGAGCGCCCCAATGTGGTGCCGGACGACTACCCGGCGCCGGTGTGGACCGACGGCGGTGGCGCGCCACCCGACTGGGGTCCCGGCGTCGGCGCACTGAGTTCGGCACAGCTCGCCGACCGCGCGAACTTCCACTTCCTGATCGCCGACACCGAGCAGGCGACGGCCGGTTCGGCAGTCGACGGGCCGACCGACAAGACCACCGTGCCGGCGGCGGTCGTCGCCCTCATCGGCGCGCAGGTGGACCCGGCCGGGGTGCAGCCGGATCCGCTGGTCTTCGTCGACCTGACCCGCAGCGACCAGAACGTCGTGGTGCAGGGCGACGGCTCGACGGTCGTCAACGTGTACTTCACGCGCGCGCTGTGGCGCTTGGACTTTCCGCTCACCACGCCGGGCGCGACGGGCACGAACTTCCGGTGCACCACCGCCACCGCGCCCGCCGGGTACGACGTGTCCATGACCGTCGGCGACGAGCTGGTCTACCAGACGCCGTCTCCACAGCCGGCCGACGGCCGCAAGCTCGGCACCTTCTCCGTACGCGTCAAGATCGGCCTCGACGTCCACGCGCTCGACGTGTCACCGGTGACGCTCTCCGACGACGGCACCGTCTCG
Source organism: Hamadaea sp. NPDC051192 (assembly GCF_040682475.1). Taxonomy (NCBI): domain Bacteria; kingdom Bacillati; phylum Actinomycetota; class Actinomycetes; order Micromonosporales; family Micromonosporaceae; genus Hamadaea; species Hamadaea sp. NPDC051192. The sequence goes on along the minus strand of NZ_JBFBAZ010000055.1, from coordinate 21,824 downwards.
CTTGTGAAGGCGGTCAACGCCGGAACCGGGCTGATGGACTGCGTACTCCGCGGGTGGGGTCCGCAGTCCATCAATGTGGTCGTCTTCCAAGCCTCGCAGACGGGGGCGGGCGCGGACTCCGGCGGCGTGAACCTCACCGCCCGGACCACCAGGATGACGGCCCGGTGGGCACTGTCCAGTTCGCAGCACCGCACGCAGTTGCACCCGTATACGGAGATGCTCGACCAGTCGACCCCGGCTGGGGAGACCGTGTACGACGAGGACGGCGCGCCGATCTCACCGCTGAAAGTCACCCGGCTGTACGAGAACAACGCCAGCACCGTGCTGGTCGACATTCCGGCCGGCGCCCAGGTCTTCGCGGACGCCCACGCCCGGTGGCTCTGGGCGCAGACCGGCGATCGTCAGGTCGCCGGGGTCATCGACGGCTTCACGTCCTACGTCGGGTACGGCGACTCTCCCGGCAACATCGGCAACTATTCGCAGTACAACACGACGTTGGAGCGCTTCTACCAGCTCAACGACAGCGGAAACACCAACCTCACCCACCGGTTCAACTTCTACCGCCGCAATGCGTACGACCTGCATTTCGACACCGGCGGCGGCACCGCCATCGCACCCGTGACCGGGATCCGGTACGAGGCTTCGCTCGCCGGTACGCAGCCGCCGGACCCGACCCGGGGCGACGACGTGTTTCTGGGCTGGTACACCGATTCGGCCTTCGCCGAGTCGTTCGACTTCGCGACCGCCCAGATGCCGCCGAGCAATCTCGTGCTCTTCGCGAAGTGGCTCGTGAATCCGCATACGGTGCGGTTCTTCGCCGATCCCGGCGACGCCGAGCCGATCGCCGACCTCACCCAGACCGTGCAGGATCAGGCGCTGGCCACCCAGCCGACGCCGCTGCCGCCCCGCCCGGACGGGTCGACGTTCCTCGGGTGGTACCAGCGCACCAGCGCCGGGTTCTTCGTGCCGTACGACTTCGACGCACCGGTCGCCGGCGACCTGGATCTGTACGCACGCTGGAAGCAACCCACCGGGTCGCCGTTCCCGATCACCTACGACGGCGACGGCGACACCGCCGGCACCGTCCCGATCGACCCGCTGCGCTACAACGCCGGTGCCAGCGCCATCGTCGCCGACGGATCGGCACTGCGCCGCGGCCCGGAGGTCTTCGTCGGCTGGCGAGCGAGCGACCAGCCCCGGGCTGGCCGACGGACCGAAGCCGGCTCCGTCGACGGGCTCTACCAGGCCGGTCAGACCATCCCGATCCCCGGCACCGCGGTGACCATGATCGCCGCGTACGCCGACACGACCGGCACCCGCACGGTGACCTTCGCCGAGAACGCGGGCGCCCGGCGACAGGTGAGCTGGGACGCCGTCGTCGGCGCGAAGATCACCTACCCGGGCGCGTCCGACCTCACGTTCACCGGCCCGGGTACCGCCTTCCTCGGCTGGTCCCTCAACCCGGTGGCGACCGAGCCGGACCCGGCGTACGCCCGCCTGACCGTCGGCACGATCCAGGGCGACCTCATCCTGTACGCGCTATGGGCAGCCGGTCCCGCGCCGGGCCCCCTACCGGACACCGGCCTCACCGGGCTCCCGGTCGGCGGCTTCGCCGGACTGGTCCTGCTCGGCTTCGCGATGCTGCTCATGGGCGTAGCCGCCGTCTGGGCCGCCCGCCGGTCGCGGCGGTGCTGACGCCACACTCACGGCGATTGATCGAGTGAACCGGAGTCGACCGGTCCGCCGCGCATCGGCAGGTCTACTCGCGTACGTCGTTCGTTGTCCCGCAGACGAGGCTCGTAATAGGCGAAGAAGACCTTGCCGACGAGATCCCGCCGACTGCGTACGCCCGTCTTGCCGAAGATGCTCTTGAGGTGCTGCTGGACGGTGTGGGGCGAGACGTGCAGCTCGGCGGCGATGTCGGCGGTGGCATCGCCTTGCAGGACCATGCTGGTCACCTCCTGCTCGCGCTCGGTCAACCCGTACGCGGACATGAGCAGCGGATGGATGCGCGCTGGATGACCTGCCTCGACGATGATCGCGACCCGCCGCTCGACGCCCGAGACGAGACTCGCGCCGTGCAGCACCACCCAGGTGCCGCGCCGCGTCAGGACCCGGGCCACCGCGACCTCACCGGCGTCGCCGGGCAGATTGGCGCTCCTGAGCGCGCGACCGGCGACGGCGAGCACCGAGGAGGGCAACTTCTGGTGTGACCAGTCGCCGTCCGGCAGTTCGCTGATCCACCGCTCGACACCCGGGGTAGCCGACTCGACTTCCCACTTGTCGTTGAGGATCAGCAATCCGGGTGCGTCGACGCCTTCGGGATCGGCGGCCTCGCCGACCAGCAACGCCCGCCGAGCCCCCTCGGCCAGGTGCGGCGACACCGCACTCAGGAAGCTCTTCTCGGCGGTGTCGAACAGCGCACGACCGGGTTCCCGGTACAGCGCCAGCGCTCCCCAGACCTGACCCGACCTTGATCGAAGGCGTACCACGATCTCCTGATCGCCACCCAGGATCATGTTGCGATGCCAGCGGGGATCGTCCGAGGGGTGGCCGGCCGTCACGTCATGGAGCGTGCTGATGCCCGACTCCGACCGGACCACGTCGGCAAGCCGGTTGGCGCCGTCCTCGTAATACTCGCTGGCGAGCCATTCGCTCGGGAACTCCGGCAGCCCGTCGTGGTAGTGACTGGTGATGAGCAGGGACGCCGGATCAAGGGTGTACCAGCACGGAGCCTGGTAGTACGGGACGTAGTCACCGATCACGGCCGTGCACTCCTGCCACAGGCGTACGACGTCCACCGGCTGTCGCGCCAGCCTGGCGATCTTGTCGACGCCGCGCTCTGCCCCCGACCTCATCCTTCGACTGTAAGACCTGGTGGGAGGGCCACGAATACCAGAAATCTGGAATATCGGTTCGCTCCGGCCGTGCCTAGCGTGGGTGGTTGGAACATCAACACGATGGTGATCGGAGGACGTGATGACCGGACAGCTGCGGACCCTGGTGCTGGGCGCTCAGCAGGGGCAGGTCATGCCGAGCGTGGGGCACGTGACGAACCGATTCATGATCGACGGCGGGGAGACCGAGGGCCGTTTCACCCTCCTGCAGCATCTCTTCGAGCCGAAAGCACTTGCCGCCCCCATGCACCGGCACCACGACGAGGACGAATACTCGTTCGTGCTCGCCGGGAGCATCGGGGCCGTCCTCGACGGCGAGGAGGTGATCGGCGGTCCGGGAGACCTGATCTTCAAGCCGCGCGGTCAGTGGCACACGTTCTGGAACGCGGGTGACGAGCCGGCCACCGTGTTGGAGATCATCTCGCCCGGAGGACTGGAGGATCTGTTCAAATCCTTCGGCTCGCTGACGGGGCCACCGGACCCGCAGCACCTGGCCGAGATGGCCGCCGAGTTCCACTGCGACATCGACCTGGAGGCGACGTTCCCCGTCATCGCCCGACACGGCCTGGTCTTCTGAGGCGGCACGACCGGCCAGTACGCACGGGCGGAGGCGGTGCAGGTGATCACGGGTCTGATCCCGGCCGGCGACCCCGGCGACCCGCAGACCTCGCCGGTCAACCCGATCGACTGACCCGCCAGCGGCGGCTCGCCATCAGCTCCCTGGCGAGCCGCCGCGACTCAGGCGACGCAGAACTCGTTGCACTCCGGTCCAGAAGAGGCGGTGTCAGGCTTCGACATCACGAGGGCCGGCCGGGCCGAGCCATTTCGTGAGGGCGGCTCGGAGTAAGCCGAGGTCCGGCGGCTCACCAGCAGGTGCCACCCAGGCGACATGACCGTCCGGGCGGAGGAGGACGGCGTCAACGCCCTGGCCTGATCGCTCGACCGGACTGGCCCGGACGAGGTCGGCCCGGTCGGCCCAGCCGGCGACGGCCGCCTCAAGTCCCGGCAGATCGACGAGGGCGAGCAGGATCGCACGGGCGCGGTGCAGCAGCCCGTAGACGCGGCCGTCCTCGAGGTCGAGGTCGGGCATCCGCCGACCGAGGAGGTCGTGCGCACCGTCTGTCGGGTACTTGATGTCGGTGGCCGTGATCTCGCCGGCGAGGCGCTGCCGCACGTCGTCGACGCCCATCAAGTCGGTGAACATGGCGCGCAACGCGGAGGTTTGCTCGTCCACCCGCCAGAGTGCGGTTTGGGCGCGGGTGTTCTGCAGTACGCGGGCGGCGACCGGGTGGCGTTCGGAATGGTAGGTGTCGAGCAGCGTGTGCGGGGCTTGGCCGTGGACCACGGCGGCGAGCTTCCAGCCGAGGTTGACCGCGTCCTGCACACCGGTGTTCAGGCCTTGGCCGCCGGCCGGGAAGTGAATGTGCGCCGCGTCGCCCGCAAGGAGCACCCGGCCGTCGCGGTAACGGTCAGCCTGCCGCGCGGCATCGCCGTGCCGGGAAAGCCAACGCGGCGTGTGCATCCCGTAATCCGTACCGGCGATCTTGCGCATGACCGCGCGGAGACCCTCTAAAGTCACCGGTTCGCCGCGGTCGGCGACGTGGTCGAACTCGTTGGTGATCACCCGGTGCCAACCGGAACCGGAGGAAAGTACCGAGAAGCTGCCCTGCGCACGCCGTTCCTGGAAGATGTCGTGCGCGGGCGGGTCAGCGAGGTGGACGTCGCCGAGCATCGCGGTCATCGTCGCCGGGGTTCCCGGGAAGCCGATGTGCGCGACGCGGCGTACGGTGCTTCGGCCGCCGTCGCAGCCGACGAGGTAGTCCGCACGGACGCGCGACCCGTCCGTGAGCTCCACCGTGACGCCCGAATCATCCTGGGTGAACGACGCCAGCTCCGCGCCGCGCCGAATCTGGGCTCCACTCTGCGCGGCATGCTCCGCGAGGATTCGCTCCACTTCAGACTGCGTGATCACCAGAAGGAACGGGTGCCGCGTCGCGACAGCGGACAGGTCGAGGGGAATGCCGGCGAAATGTACGCCCGGCCGCCGACGTCCGCCTTCGAGGAAGGGCTCGAGGATGCCCCGCTGGTCGAGCGTTTCCATGGTCCGGACATGCAGGCCGCCCGCTCGCGATTCCACCGTTCGGGCTTCGGGGAGGCGCTCGAGCACGAGTACCTCGACTCCGGCGAGGCGCAGCTCGAAAGCGAGCATCAGCCCCGTCGGCCCGGCACCGGCGATCACCACTTGAGTATCGGCTTCGGTCGTTTCGTTGATCATCGTTGCCGTCCTAAGGGATCGGGAGTGCGCTGCGGGTCAGCGACGGCTGATCCGGTGCGCCTCGGACATCGCGACGAGCTTGTCCGGGTTGCGGATCGCGAAGAAGTCGGTGATCTTCCCGTCGGCGACCGCGAGCAGGAAGACGCCTTCGAGGCGGCCCTCGACGTACGCGGCGATCGCGGGAGCACCGTTGCAGCTGACGGTCTCGATCCGCAGATCCGAGGGCCGCTTGCGCCGATGGAAGATAGCCAGCACGGCGGCGGCGACCTTGTCCGCACCCACCACGGGTACGCGTGACGCAGTGGTCTTGCCGCCGCTGTCGGCCGTCCAGACGGCGTCCGGGGCCAGCAGCGCGAGCAGGCCTTCCAGGTCGCCGGTGCCGGCTGCGGTCAGGAACTGCTCGGTGATCTTCGCGGTCGTCGCGGTGTCGACCGGCCCGAACCGCTTACGCCGCGCCTGGACGTGCTCTCGGGCGCGATGGGCCATCTGCCGCACCGACACGACCGACCTGCCCACCGCCGCGGCGACGTCGTGGTGCTCGAAGCCGAACACCTCCCGCAACACGAACACTGCCCGTTCATCCGGGGTCAGCGTCTCCAGCAGCACGAGCATCGCCATCGACACCGATTCGGCGAGTACCGTGTCGGACGACGCGTCGTGCTCGTCGATCAGAATCGGCTCGGGGAGCCACGGTCCGACGTAATCCTCCCGGCGGCGGGAGTTCGCGCGGAGTGCGTTGAGCGCCTGCCGGGTCACCAGCTTCGCCAGATAGGACTTGGTGTCCCGCACAGTAGCGAGATCCACTTGGGACCATCGCAGGTAGCTGTCCTGCAATACGTCGTCGGATTCGGTGGCCGAGCCGAGGATCTCGTAGACGATCGTGAACAGCAGCGGTCGCAGTAGGACGAACCGTTCAGCGTGCTCGTCGCCGCTCATGAGGATGCCACGCCGGATCGGATCGCGACCGGCTCCACGGCGCGGGGGCCGGTCTTGGGCCAGGTCATCGTGCCCGGCTTGCGCGCCTCCAGCCGGATCCGCTTCGACACCACGAATCTGCAGGTTACTTCCTTGATCAGCGCGCCGAGGCGACCACTGACATAGAGATCCACCATGGTGTCGTCCTTGCGGCCCAGTTGCCGGATACCGGCGCGACGCCCCAGGCTCACGCACGCGCCGGTGAACCCCAGGTCGATCACGGCCGGCTCGGTCCCCGCGATGCGGCTCAACACCGTGTCGGCGGCCCGTGCGCCGAGCGGCCCCGCTGCGTACCCGCTCATCCGCAGCGGCCGTCCCGAGGGTGCGGCGCAGTCCCCGGCCGCGACGATGCGATCGTCGTCGACGCTGGTCAGCGTCTCGTCGGTGAGCAGCCGACCCAGCCCATCGGTACGCAGCCCGCTCGCGGCGGCCAGTCCGGGGACGGCGAAGCCGGCCGTCCAGATCGTCAGCGCGCTCGGCTGCTCCGTGCCGCCGGAGAGCACGACCGCCTGGGATCGGACCCCGGCGACGGTGTCGCCTTCGATGACGGCGACATCGTGCCGGGTCAGCCACCTGGCGACGTACCGGCGTCCCGGCTCGCTCAGATAGGGCGCGAGGGTCCGGCCGCACACCAGCGTGACCTTGCGTCCCTGCTCGGCCAGTTCGGCGGCCGTCTCGATACCGGTGAGCCCGCCGCCGACCACGGTGATCGGCGCGTCCGGGGACAGCCTGGCGAGCTCGGCGCGCAGCCGCTGGGCGGGCTCGAACTCGGCGACGTCGAACGCGTACTCCGCCGCTCCGGGCACCGAAGCCGGCGTCGCGCCGGTGCTCCCGACCGCGTAGACGAGGTAGTCGTAGTCCAGCGCGGCGCCGGAGGCCAGCCGTACCCGGCGGGTAGCGGCGTCGATGTGCTCGGCACTGTCGACGACCAGCTGGATGCCGTCGCCGAGCAGGGTGCCGTAGTCGATGGTGGGGTCACCAGTGCCGGCTGCGAGCTGATGCAACCGGATGCGCTCGACGAACTTCGGCCGCGGGTTGACCAGCGTGACGTCGGTGTCGTCGCGCGACCGCAGCCGGTTCGCCGCGAGCGTCCCAGCGTAACCGCCACCGATGACGACGACCTTCTTAGAAGCCAGGTTTTCAGTCATGCCCCCGGGACACCACCGGGCCGCCAGATGTGACGCGGCATGATCTGGATCACTGCAAGCGGCAAAGACTGCGGATCAGGCGACGCAGAACTCATTGCCCTCCGGGTCCGCCATCGTCACCCACGTCGACGGCCCCTGCCGCCCGTCCCACAGTTTCGTCGCTCCGCGTTCGATCAGCTGCGCCACGACCTCCGCGTGGTTCTGCTCGCCGACGCGTACGTCCAGGTGCAGGCGGTTCTTCACGGTCTTGGCCTCCGGCACCGTCTGGAACAGCACGCGCGGTGCGCGCTCCAGGCCCTCCGGGTGCCGGATCGCCTGGCCAGCGGCCCAGACCAGGGTGCCGTTGTAGTCGCGCGTATCGCTCTCGGTCGCGTACCCCTCGGCCACCATCTTGCGGATGAAGGCCTCGTCGGACGGCTCGACCTCCCAGCCCAGCGTCTCGGCCCACCAGTCCGCCTGCTGGTGCGGGTCCGCGCTGTCCACTACTACTTGGAAGTTGTACGCCATGAGGTCAGCCTCGATTCCGATAGAGGTCGCGCAGCAGAAGGATTTCGGCCGCGTGATGGATCGCTTCCCGATTGATGTGCAGCACCAGCGCGGCCATCGGGAGTGCCGCGTAGGGGCCTTCGGCCGGGCCGCACGGCTTGGCCAAGCCTGCCTCGTCGAGGCCGCGTACGCCGGTCGCCCACGCCGCGTACGTGTCGTCGAGTTGCTGGACGGCGTCGGCGGCGGTCTCGGCGAACGGGTGGTGGTCGTAGTCGGTCGGCGGCCCGCCGAAGTGGGACGCCGTCCGGGCGCCGAAGATGCCGACGATGAGGTGGGCGGTCCGCCAGGCGATCGTGGTGACCGGTGGCGGACTGGGCTCGGGGTACGCCCAGTCGATCGCGAGCCGGCCGGTGGTGGGCTCGGGCCGCAGCGTCCAGCAGCCGGGGACCGGTTGCCAGAGGTACTCGTCATCGGTCAGGCCGTTCAGGCGTGGCCGGACGTGGTTCTGCCAATGCCAGTCCAGTTGTTCGACCAGCTCGTTCGTCCACTGGGTGGTCATGCCGCCCACGGTAGAACCAATTGCGGACAGGTTCGGTCCGCGATGTGTGCGACGCTGGTCGGGTGCTGGAAACCTCCGCCCGTCTGCTGCGCCTGCTGACGATCCTGCCCAGTCGTCCGGCCTGGACCGGAACGGAGCTGGCCGAGCGCCTCGACGTCACCGTACGCACCCTGCGGCGGGACATGACCAAGCTGCGTGACCTGGGCTATCCGGTGGTGGCGACGCCCGGGGTCGCGGGCGGCTATCGCCTGACGGCCGGGTCGACGTTGCCGCCGTTGCTGCTGGAGGACGACGAGGCGGTGGCGGTGGTGCTCAGCCTGAGCACGGCGACCAGCCACACCGTCACCGGGATCGCCGACACCTCGACGCGGGCGCTGGCCAAGATCGAGCGCATCCTGCCGGCCCGGCTGCGGCAGCGGGCCGCGGCGCTGCGGTCGACCACGGTCGCGCTGACCGGCTCGCCGCCCACGGTCGATCCGGGCGCGTTGACGCTGATCGCCGAGGCGTGCCAGTCTCTGCACCGGTTGACCTTCGGCTATCGGGACCGGGACGGGTCCCTCACGACGCGTACGGTCGAACCGCATCGGCTCGTGCACACCGGCCGGCGGTGGTATCTCGTCGCCCGCGACGTGGACCGGGACGCGTGGCGTACGTTCCGGGCCGATCGCATCGACCAGCCGAAGACCACCGGGATCCGGTTCCGCCCGCTCGATCCGCCGGACGCGGCCGCGTTCGTCGCCGACGCGGTGTCCACGGCTCCCTACCGCTACCAGGCCCGCGTACGCGTCCATGCCCCGGCGAACGCGGTCGCCGAGCGAGTCCCAGCCGGCACCGGAGTCGTCGAAGCGGTCGACTCGACGAGTTGTCTGTTGATGACGGGGGCGGACTCCCCCACGATGATCGCGGTGCACCTCGTGCTGCTCGGGCACGATTTCACGGTGCTCGAACCGCCGGAGCTGATCGACGAACTCGCCGTCCTCGCGGGACGACTCGCGACCGCGCACGAAAGATCCAGTCCCAGCTAGGCGCGTGTTACCGTCGCCGACGATGAATGATCTTGACGGGCCTGGCCGCTACCAGTACATGTCCTTCAACGCCCCACTCTCGGAGGCGCACGCGGACGCCATCGCGGCACGGCTGGCGTACGCGCGCCCGGCGGACGTGCTCGACATCGGATGCGGCTGGGGCGAACTGATGCTGCGGGTGCTCGACCGGACGCCGCGGGCCGTCGGGATGGGTGTCGACACCGACGAGGAGTTGCTCGCCCGGGGCAGCGCGGCGGCGGCGCAGCGCGGCTTGGACGAGCGTGTCACGTTCATCAACACGCCCGGGGTTTCCGTCGGGCAGCAGGCCGACCTGGTGATCTGCGTCGGCGCCAGCCACGCCTTCGGTGGCAACGCGGCCGCGCTGACCACCCTGATGCAGCACGTACGCCCCGGTGGGCGGTTGTTCTACGGCGACGGGCTGTGGGATCCGACGGTCACCCCGAAGAAGCCCGAACTCGTCTGGGCGGACTTCTTCGACCTGCCCGATCTGGCCGGGCTGGTCGACCTGGCGGTCGCTACCGGCTACCTCCCGCTGTTCACCGAGACGGCGTCGCCCGACGAACTCGACGACTTCGAGTCGCGCTACCTCGCCGACGGGGAGGAATGGCTGCTGCGCCATCCGGATCACCCGGGCGCGGCGAACGTACGCGCGGGGACCGAGGACCACCGCCGCCGGTGGCTGCACGGGTATCGGGGGGCTTTCGGGTTCGCGTACCTGACGCTAGGGCGGCCCGCCGCCTAGCGCTGGTTGATCTTGGCGAGCAAAGGTCGCCGGGGCGACCAGAGCTCGCCAAGATCAACAAGTCGGCCGTTCAAGTGAGCCCGCGTCAGCGGTTGAACACCTGGGCGTAGTGGCCGAGCAGCAGATCAGCCCCCTTGTACTGCGCAGTCGGCTCCGATCCGAGCACTCCCATGCCGGGGTGCTCGCCCGCCCCGCCCGACGGGCCGAGCGGGATCAGGATGCTGCTGCCCGGCGGCTCGTAGACCGTGGGCTCACCGAGGCCGAGGTCGGCCTTGATGTTCGCGGCGACGACGGCCGCGTGGGCCATCGCGGCGACGGCCTGCTTGGGCTCCTCGATGTCGGTGATGTCGCCGACGGCGTAGACCCGGTCATGACCATGCACACGCAGGCTGTCCTCTACGCGTACCCGTCCGTTGGAAAGACGCGCGGTCTGGAGCGAACCGGCGAGATAGTCCGAGACGGGGTCGGCTCCGTAGCACCGGAGCCAGAGGTCCGCGGACAGCGACCGGCCGTCGGTCAGCTCGACCGTGAACGGCGCGACGTCGCCGGGCGCGACCTTGAACGACGCGGGCAGCGCCGCCCCGAGGACGAGAGTGACCCCCAGGTCCGCGAGCTGACGCTCGATCTCGGTACGCAGTTCGGCGGACCGCTCGGGCAGGATGGCCGGCGCGGGGTCGACCAGGATGACCTCCTTGCCGGGCCACTCGGCCTTGATCTCGCCGGCCAGTTCGAGGCCGATCGGGCCGGCGCCCGCGAGCACGATCCGGTCGGCCGCCGCGATCCGGGTCTGCACCTCCACGTAGGACGCGATCGCCGGCGCCGTGTCCAGCTCGGCGGGCTTGCCGGGGAACGGATGCCGGGCGCCGGTGGCGAGCACGACGTAGTCGGCGGCGATCGTCCGCCCGGACGCGAGAGTCACCTGGCCCGGCGCGATCTGCTGAGCGGCGTCGCGCTCGATCCGGCCGTGCACCAGCAGTTTGTCGTAGGGAATGAAGGTCTGGTGGGCGAAGTCGGGGCGTACGGCGGCACGCAGGGCGGCCGCGTTGTGATGGAAGTCTTCGCGGGGCTCGATGAGCACGACGTCGGCGACCTCGTCGAGCGCCCGCGCGACCTCGATGCCGCCGTATCCACCGCCGACGACGGCCACGGTCTGGCGCATGGGGAACCTCCTGGTTCGTACTACAAACTGTTTGTAGTACGAACGAGATTAGTTGGCAATGCGAACCACTCCAATAGTTGGTGATGCGAACTACATGCGGATAGACTTGCGCCGTGAGCGGTGATAATGAGGACTTCGCGGGCGCGCTGATCCGGCTGTCGTTGGCCGTGCAGCACGTCTTCACCGACGTCAGCCGCGCTCACGACCTGACCGCGCAACAGGCGCTGCTGATGTGCGCCCTGATCGACGAGCCGCTCGGCATGGCCGGGCTCACCGACCACCTGCACATCGAGAAGTCCACCCTGACCGGCCTGGTCGACCGGGTCGAGCGGCGCGGCTACGTGCGGCGTACGCCGGACAGCTGCGACCGGCGTGTCGTCAAGGTCGACCTCACCCCGGCCGGCCGCCAAGCCGCGAGCGAGTTCCACGACGCGCTCACCAAACTGCTCGCCGACCAGCTCGAAGGGCTGCCGCCGAAGATCCGGCAGCAGATGCGCTCGGCGATCGGGCCGGCCGCCATGGCCTACTGGCAGGCGGTGGACTAGAGCACGCGGCGGACCACCAGGCGACGGCCGGTCACCGGTCGCTTGTGGACGGTGAAGCCGGCCTTCTCGAACAACGACGGCGTCCCCGTGAACAGTTCGGCGTTGGGGGCGCGCCCGTCGACCTGCGTCGGGTAGCCCTCCAGGGATCCCGCCCCATGCTTCCGCGCGTGTGCGACGGCGGCCTGCAGGAGCGCGCCGGCGACTCCGGTCCCACGGCGATTCCGGGCGATGAAGAAGCAGGGCACCGACCAGACCGAGTCGTCGGCCGGCTCCTCCAGCTTGAGCACCGGCGAGCGCAGCAGGCGCGGGAACTCGCGCCGGGGCGCCAGGCTCGCCCAGCCCACCGGCTCACCGCCGGCGTAGGCGAGCAGGCCCAGCGGTTCGTTCGCCTCGGCCAGCGCGGTCAGCGCCGCACGATTTCCGGCATTGCCGTTCGCGCTGAACTCCTTGCCCGACAGCCGCCACCACATGCACCAACAGCCCGAGTAAGCGCCGTTCGCGCCGAACAGTGTCGCGAGGTCGGCCCAGCGGGCGGCGTCGACGTCGACCACCTTCACCCGGCCATCATCGCGTACGGGTCTGACAGGTTTCGGACGGATCGATCAACAACGTCGACCTGGCTCTTATCCTGACCGCCATGACGGGCCTCCCCCTCCGCCTCGCCGCCGTGCTCGCCGCACTCGCCCTCGCCGGTTGCTCCGGCGGCACGCCGTCCAGCCAGGCCCCGTCGGTCACGACCACGGTCGGCCCGTCGGACTCGCCGTCCGCGACCGAGTCACCCTCCGGCGCGACGACCACCACCCCCACCCCAGGCTCGTCGAAGACCGGCGGTTCGACGTTCACCATCCCCACCACAGCCAAGGGGTACGCACAAGCGCTGCTGTCGGCGTGGGGCAACAAGAACAGCAGCCGCCTGGACCTGCTGGCCAACCAGGCGACGGTGCAGCAGATCAAGGACAACGGCTATCCGAACGCGGACTGGACCTACATCGACTGCACGGCCAGCGGCGAGACGAGTGAGTGCGTCTTCCGCAACGCCCACGGCGACGAGGTCCTGGTCTCCCTCGTGAACACCCAGCTCGGGCATCCGACCGCGGCGACCCAGGCGTTGCTGTCGCGCACGACGTACCCGTCGGACGCGGGCGCGTACGTGGGCGCGTTCCTGTCCGCCTGGCAGAACGGCAACCAGCAGCGCATGGCCCGGCTGGGATCGTCCTCGGTGACCAGCGCGCTCAAGGGCAAGACCGTGCCGAGCGGCTACACGACGTCGGTCAGCGGTTCGACCGTCCGCATCGAGCAGTTGCCGGCCGGCGCCGGACCGACGTTCGTCTTCACCGTCGTGAGCGGGAACCTCGGCAAGGCCCACGCGATCAGCGCGGCCGGCGTTTCCTAGCGTCCCGGCTTTCTCGGCCGCGACCGATCAGCGGTCGCGGAGCATGCAGGTCAGCCGGGCGGTGCAGACGCGGTCGCCAGACTCGTCGCTGATGACGATCTCGTAGGTCGCGACGTTCCTGCCCAGCCGCAGCGGCGTCGCGACCCCGGTCACGGTCCCGTCCCGCGCCGCCTTGTGGTGCGTGGCGTTGATGTCGACGCCGACCGCGTACGCCTGGCCGACCTCGTGCGCGTGCAAGGTGGCTCCGATCGACCCCAGCGTCTCGGCCAGTACGCACGACGCCCCGCCGTGCAGCAGCCCGAAGGGCTGGGTGTTGCCGTCGACCGGCATGGTCGCCACGATCCGCTGCGGGGACGCCTCGAGAAGCTGGATGCCCATCCGCTCGCCCAAGGTGCCCGCCATGCTGAGGTCTGCCACGCCGGGGAGACTACAGGGACGGCGGGAGCTTCTTCTTCGCCATCCCCGGCTCCATCTTCGAGCTGACGGCAGTGGTCAGCGGGCTGTCACTGAGATCCATGACCTCGGCCGCCACGGCGTCCCGCTTGACCGCCGCGATGCCGTTCTCCGCGCCCGACTTCTGTTTGAACCCCTCGCCGCCGATCGCGAAGATCTGGCCGTTGGCCGAGCGCAACCGCCAGCGGTATTCGCCGCGTACGTCCTTGAAGATCTCGAATTTCGCCATGACCGAAGACTAGGGACCCGGCCACCAAAGCGGAGCAAATTTCGCAAAACCCGCAGCCATGCTTGCGGGCTGAATGAAAATATGCATACAGTCCGGCCGTGAATGTTGCGGATCTCGTGCACGGCGTACGCCTGACGCCGACCCAGCGCCGCATCGCCCGGTCCCTCGTCGACCAGGGCGCGCACGCGGCGCACCTGACCGCCTCCGAGGTGGCCGAGCTGGCCCAGGTGAGCCAGCCGTCGGTGACGCGGTTCGCGATGGCGCTCGGCTACGACGGCTACCCGGCGCTGCGACGCCGGCTGCGGGAGCTGACCGCGGACTCCGCCGACGCCGTCGAACCGGCCGCCAACGACCTCCAGCTCGCCGTACGCGGTGAGATCGCGAACCTGACCCGGCTGGCCGACCAGTTGCTGGACCCGTCGCCCATCACCCAGGCGGCGCAGGTGCTGACGGGCTCCCGCCCGCTCCCGGTTCTCGGCCTGCGAGCCGCCGCTCCGATCGCGAGCTACTTCGGGTACTTCGCCGCCAAGATCCACCCCGACGTCCGGGCGCTCACCGAGGGCGGCAGCCTGCTCGCCGACCGGCTGGAGCAGGCCAAGGAGGCGGGCGCGACCGCGCTCCTCGCGGTGGTGCTGCCGAGGTATCCCCGGGAATCGGTGGAAGCGCTGCGATTCGCGCGCGACCTCGGGCTGACCACCGTCGTGATCACCGACTCGAAACTGAGCCCGGTCGGCGAGGTCGCCGACCTCACGTTGCCGGCCGCAGTCGGCTCGGATCTGGTGTTCGACCTGCACACGGCCCCGATGGTGTTGACGATGGTGGTGTTGCAGGCGATGACCGACGCCGACCCGGCGCAGACCCAGCGACGGCTGGAGGAGTTCGAGACCACCGCCGCCCGGCGCGGCGTCTTCGTGGAATGAGGCCCGTTGATCATGGAGTTCACCCCCTCGACACGCCGTCGAGACCACAGATAACTCCATGATCAACGGGGAGGGCAGTGGGAGAGGGAACGGGGAGAGGGAGGAGTGAGGCAGTGACGACGCAGAACGTGCCGACTGTCCGGGCGGCGCGGGGGGCGCAGCGGACCGCGTTGGGGTGGGGCCAGGAGGCCGCCAAGCGGATGCTGATGAACAACCTCGACCCCGAGGTCGCGGAGAACCCAGCTGACCTGGTCGTCTATGGCGGCACCGGCAAGGCCGCGCGAGACTGGCCGAGCTTCCACGCCTTGGTGCGTACGCTCGACACGCTCAAGGACGACGAGACGATGCTCGTCCAGTCGGGCCGTCCCGTCGGCGTGTTCCGTACGCACGAGTGGGCGCCGCGCGTACTGCTGGCCAACTCGAACCTCGTCGGCGACTGGGCGACCTGGCCGGAGTTCCGCCGGCTGGAGAAGCTCGGCCTGACCATGTACGGCCAGATGACCGCCGGTTCGTGGATCTACATCGGCACCCAGGGCATCCTCCAGGGCACCTACGAGACGTTCGCCGCCGTCGCGGAGAAACGGTTCAACGGCAGCCTCAGCGGCACGTTGACGCTGACCGCCGGGTGCGGCGGTATGGGCGGCGCGCAGCCGCTCGCCGTGACGATGAACGGCGGCGCTTGCCTGATCGTCGACGTCGACCCCCATCGCCTCCGACGGAGAGTGGAGACCCGCTACCTCGACGAGGTCGCCGACGATCTGGACGACGCGATCGAGCGGGTCACGAAGGCCAAGCGGGAGAAGCGGGCGCTCAGCGTCGGCGTCGTCGGCAACGCCGCCACCGTCTTCCCCGAGCTGCTGCGCCGGGGCGTCGAGATCGACATCGTGACCGACCAGACCAGCGCGCACGACCCACTGGCGTACCTGCCGGAGGGGATCGACCTCGCCGACGGGCCGGACTACGCGGCCAAGAAGCCGGAGGAGTTCACCGACCGGGCCCGCCAGAGCATGGCCAAGCACGTCGAGGCGATGGTCGGTTTCCAGGACGCCGGTGCCGAGGTGTTCGACTACGGCAACTCCATCCGCGGTGAGGCACAGCTGGGCGGGTTCAAGAACGCCTTCGCCTTTCCCGGGTTCGTGCCGGCGTACATCCGGCCGCTGTTCTGCGAGGGCAAGGGCCCGTTCCGCTGGGCGGCGCTGTCCGGCGACCCGGCCGACATCGCCGCGACCGACCGGGCGGTGCTGGATCTGTTCCCGGAGAACGACTCGCTGCGCCGCTGGATCACCATGGCCGGGGAACGAGTCGCGTTCCAGGGACTGCCCGCCCGGATCTGCTGGCTCGGCTACGGCGAACGAGATCAGGCCGGCGTCCGGTTCAACGAGATGGTCGCCGACGGCACCCTCAAGGCGCCCGTCGTGATCGGCCGCGACCACCTGGACTGCGGCAGCGTCGCCTCGCCCTACCGGGAGACCGAGTCCATGTTGGACGGCTCGGACGCGATCGCCGACTGGCCGCTGCTGAACGCGCTGGTCAATACGGCCAGCGGCGCGTCCTGGGTGAGCATCCACCACGGCGGGGGCGTCGGCATCGGCCGGTCCATCCACGCCGGGCAGGTCTGCGTCGCCGACGGCACCGCGCTGGCGGGGCAGAAGATCGAGCGGGTCCTGTCCAACGACCCGGGGATGGGCGTCATCCGGCACGTCGACGCCGGCTACGACTTGGCCGAGACCGTTGCCGAGGAGCGCGGCGTTCACATCCCGATGCGTTCGCATCGGGATCATGAGCACAGCCCGATGCGGGAGCAGTGATGGGTTTCCGGGACCTCTGGGACGAGATCGCGCCGATCGGGCGCGACCCCGAGACCCTGGGCTACCTCCGGTACGCGTTCACCCAGCCGGAGCAGCACCTCCGGGACTGGTTCAAGGATCAGGCCGCCCAGCGTGATCTGATCCTCGAGGAGGACGGCAACGGAAACCTCTTCGCCTGGTGGGGCGCCGGTGACGACGCCGTCTTGACCGGGAGTCACTTCGACTCCGTGCCGCACGGTGGGGCGTACGACGGGCCGCTGGGGGTGGTCAGCGCGCTGCTCGCGGTCGACGAACTGCGGGCGCGCGGGGTCACCCCGGTCAAGCCCATCGCGATCGGTGTCTTCGCCGAGGAGGAGGGCTCCCGGTTCGGCCTGGCCTGCCTGGGTTCCCGGCTCCTCACCGGCGCGGTGGACGCCGAGGCCGCGGCCGCGCTGCGGGACCGCGACGGGGTGACGCTCGCCGAGGCGATGGGCGCGACGCCCAAGGGCCACCGGCCCGATCTGCTGGCCCGATTCGGCTGCTTCGTCGAACTGCACGTCGAACAGGGACGCTCCCTTGTGGATTCCGAGCGCGCCGTCGGCGTCGCCAGCGCCATCTGGCCGCACGGGCGCTGGCGGCTGGACTTCACGGGCGAGGCCAACCACGCCGGCACCACCCTCATGGCCGACCGGCACGACCCGATGCTGACGTTCGCGTACACCGTGCTCGCGGCGAACAAGGAGGCCCGGCTGCGCGGCTGTCACGCCACGATCGGCCGGGTCGCCGTCGAACCCAACGCCACCAACGCGATCCCGGCCCGCGTCAGCGCCTGGCTCGACGCGCGGGCGGCCACGACGTCCGCCGTGGACGATCTCGTCGCGGCGGTCTCGTCCCGAGCGTCCGAACGAGCAGCCCGCGATGGTACGCGAGTGAGCCTGACCGCCGAATCGGTCAGCGGCGAAACGCAGTTCGACGTCGCGTTGCGCGACCGGATCGGGGCTCTCCTGCAGGACGCGCCGGTGTTGCCGACGGGCGCCGGGCACGACGCCGGGGTGCTCAGCGCGTACCTGCCGACGGCGATGCTGTTCGTCCGCAATCCCACCGGCGTCTCCCACTCCCCCGCCGAATTCGCCGCCGACGCCGACTGCGCGGCGGGCGTACGCGCGCTCGCGGATGTGCTGGAGGAGCTGTCATGCCGATGAGTCACTACCTCTGCGAGTACGCCTGGCTGCCCGACGGGATTCAGGCCGACGTCCTGATCGCGATCGAGAACGGCAAGATCGTCCGCGCCGAGCCGACCGGGTGGACGGAGGACCATGTCCCCAAATTGGCGGGCCTGACGATACCCGGGTTCGCCAATGCCCATTCACATGCGTTTCATCGGGCGCTGCGTGGGCGTACCCACATGGGCAAAGGCAGTTTCTGGACGTGGCGCGAGCAGATGTATCAGGTCGCGGACCGGCTGGACCCGGACAGCTACCACCGGCTGGCGCGCGCCGTGTACGCGGAGATGGCGCTCGCGGGCGTGACCTGCGTGGGCGAGTTCCACTACCTGCACCACCAGCCGGGCGGGACGCCTTACGCGGACCCGAACGCCATGGGTGAGGCGCTTGTCGCCGCAGCCGCCGACGCGGGCGTCCGGATCACCTTGCTGGACACGTTGTACCTCCAGTCCTCTGTAGACGGCAAGCCGCTCGCCGGGCCGCAGCTGCGCTTCGGCGACGGCTCGCTCGACGCCTGGTGGGACCGGTTCGACGCGCTGGCCGCCCAGCCGCACTCGATGGTCGGCGCGGCCCTGCACTCGGTACGCGCGGTGCCCGCCACGGTGATGTCCGAGTTCACCGAGCTGACCAGCGGCCTGCCGGTGCACGCGCACGTCGCCGAGCAGGTGGACGAGGGGGCCGCCTGCCGGGCCGCCTACGGCTGTACGCCGACCGAGCTGCTCGACCGCCACGGCGTGCTGGAGGAGACCTTCACCTCCGTGCACGCGACCCACCTGACCAGGGGCGACATCGACCTGATGGCCGACACGTTCGCCTGCTTCTGCCCGACGACCGAACGGGATCTGGGCGACGGCATCGGCCCCGCCCGAGCCCTGGCCGACTCCGGCGTGCGCCTGACCCTGGGCAGCGACTCGCACGCCGTCATCGACCTGCTGGAAGAGACCCGCGCCGTCGAGTTGCACGAACGCCTCTCCGCCCAGGCACGCGGCCACTTCACCCAGGAGGAGCTGCTCAGCGCGGCGACCACGACCGGGCACGCCTCGCTGGGCTGGCCGTCCGCCGGGCGGCTGGCCGTCGGCGCACGAGCCGACCTGGTCACGATCAGCCTCGCCACCGTGCGTACGGCCGGGATCGATCCGGCCGGGGTGCTCATGGCGGCCGGCGCGGCCGACATCACCCACGTCGTCGCCGACGGTCGCGTGATCGTGGCCGACGGCCGGCACGTCTCGATCGACGTGGCCCGGGAACTTCAGGAGGCCGTGTGCGCTCTCTTCTGATCACCAACATCGGCGAGCTGACCACGCACTCCGACGAGGGCACCCGGACCGACGCCGCGATGATCGTGACCGACCGCGTCGAGTGGATCGGCCCGGCCACCAGCCCGCACGCCGCCGACGAGATCTTCGACGCGCAGGGCGCGGCCGTGCTGCCGGGCTTCGTGGACAGCCATGCGCACCTGGTCTTCGCCGGCGACCGGGCGGCCGAGTTCGCCGCGCGGATGGCGGGCGAGCCCTACACCGGCGGCGGCATCCGCACGACGATGGCCGCCACCCGAGCCGCGTCCGACGCGGACCTGCGATCCAACGTCGCGCGCCTGGTCGACGAGATGCGGCGGCAGGGCACCACCACGGTCGAGATCAAGAGCGGGTACGGGCTCAACGTGCCCGACGAAGCCCGGTCGCTGCGGCTGGCCTCGGAGTTCACCACCGAGACGACGTTCCTGGGCGCGCACGTCGTCCCGCCGGACGTGCCGCGCGACTCCTACGTGGAACTGGTCACCGGCCCGATGCTGCGCGCCTGCGCGCCCCACGCGAAGTGGGTGGACGTCTTCTGCGAACGGGGCGCGTTCGACGTCGACGAGGCCCGGACGGTGCTCGCCGCCGGCATGGCCGAGGGACTGCTGCCGCGCATCCATGCCAACCAGCTCACCGAGGGCGACGGCGTACGCCTGGCGGTCGAACTGGGCGCGGCCAGCGCCGACCACTGCACCCATCTCTCGGCGGGTGACGTGGCGGCCCTGGCCGACTCCCAGACGGTCGCCACGCTGCTGCCGGGCGCAGAGTTCAGCACCCGATCGCCCTACCCGGACGCGCGGCGACTGCTGGACGCCGGGGCCACGGTGGCCCTGGCGACCGACTGCAACCCGGGTTCCTCCTACACCTCGTCCATGCCGTTCTGCATCGCCCTGGCCGTCCGCGACATGCGGATGACCCCGGCCGAGGCGATCTGGGCGGCGACCGCGGGCGGAGCCCGTGCGCTGCGCCGATCGGACGTCGGCCACCTCGGCATCGGCGCGTACGCCGACCTCATGGTGCTCGACGCGCCGAGTTCCGTGCACCTGGCCTACCGGCCGGGTGTGCCCCTCGTAAAAGAAGTACTGCACAAAGGAGTGTGGGTTCGATGATCGTCACTGTCGAACCGGACGGCGTCAGCGCCGCCGGCGTTCTGGCCGTCGCCCGGGGCACCGCCCAGGTCGTGGTCAGCCCGGCCGCCGTGGAGGCGATGGCGGCCAGCCGGTCCATCGTGGACGACATCGAGCGCGACGGCCGCCCGGTCTACGGCGTCTCGACGGGCTTCGGCGCGCTCGCCAACACCTTCATCGCCCCCGAACGCCGGGCTGAACTTCAGCACGCCCTCATCCGCTCGCACGCGGCCGGCATCGGTGCGCCCATGCCGCGAGAGGTCGTCCGCGCGATGATGCTGCTGCGGGTGCGGTCGCTGGCGCTCGGCCGGTCCGGCGTACGCCCACTGGTGGCCGACGCGCTGGTGAACCTCCTGAACCACGACATCACCCCGTGGGTGCCCGAACACGGGTCGCTGGGCGCCTCCGGCGACCTTGCCCCGCTGGCGCACTGCGCGCTCGTGCTGCTCGGCGAGGGCTGGGTGCTCGGCAAGGACGGTACGCGGATCACCGGAGCCGACGCGCTCCACGCCGCCGGGCTCGCCCCGATCGAACTGTCCTCGAAGGAGGGCCTGGCCCTCATCAACGGCACCGACGGCATGCTGGGCATGCTGCTGATGGCCTGCGACGACCTCGGGCACCTGCTCACCATGGCCGACGTGACGGCCGCCCTGTCCATCGAGGCGATGCTCGGCACCGACCGGCCCTTCCACCCCTCGATCCACGAGATCCGGCCGCATCCCGGCCAGGGGATCAGCGCCGCCAACATCCACCGGCTCCTCCAGGGCTCCGAGATCATGGACTCGCACCGCGACGACCTGGTCCACGCGGTGCAGGACGCGTACTCGATGCGCTGTGCGCCGCAGGTCGCCGGAGCCGCCCGCGACACCTTGGAGTTCGCGCGTACGGTGGCCGCCCGGGAGCTGATCAGCGTGGCCGACAACCCCGTCGTCCTGCCGGACGGCCGGGTCGAGTCCACCGGCAACTTCCACGGCGCACCGCTCGGCTTCGCCGCCGACTTCCTCGCCATCGCGGCCGCCGAGGTCGGCTCGATCTCCGAGCGCCGGGTCGACCGGCTGCTCGACGTGACGCGGTCCCGCGAACTGCCCGCGTTCCTCACCCCGGACCCGGGCGTCAACTCGGGCCTGATGATCGCGCAGTACACCGCGGCCGGCATCGTCGCCGACAACCGTCGCCTCGCCGCCCCGGCCTCGGTCGACTCCATCCCCACCAGCGGAATGCAGGAAGACCACGTCTCGATGGGCTGGGCCGCCGCGAAGAAGCTGCGTACCGTGCTCGACAACCTCACGTCGCTGCTGGCCGTCGAACTGCTGGCCGCCTGCCGGGGATTGCAATTGCGTACGCCGTTGACCCCGTCGCCCGCCGGCCGGGCCGCACTGGCCGCCGTCACCGCCTTCGCCGGCACTCCCGGGCCGGACGTGTTCCTCGCCCCGGTACTCGACGCCGCCCGCGCGACGATCTCGGGCCGCGTCCTGCTCGAAACCATCGAAGCCGACCTAGGCCCCCTCGCCTAACCCCTCCCCGCCTCCCCGCCTCCCCTCCCCTCCCCCCCCCCCCCCCCCAAC
>NZ_JBFBAZ010000054.1:0-51220 GCF_040682475.1 Hamadaea sp. NPDC051192 | reverse complement strand
GACCGGTTCCATGCGCTGGATCATGGCACGACGGCGCCACCGTCACCGGGGCGGGCGGCCGCAGACCTCGGCGTCCGGGATGACCTCCTCGTTCTGGTACACGGTGTGCGGCCAGCGCAATCCACTGCCCGACGGGATCGGCGGTATCGGCTTCCCGGTGATCGGGGTCAGCAGGCTCAGGAACTTGTTGATCACCTTGACGACGGGTTCCAGGATCGAATAGCCGATGCCGAACGCCGCCTGCACGCCGATCGCGACCCCACGGCATTGCGCGTACGCCGCGCCCAGCGCCGATCCCAGCGTGGTGCCGTAGGACGTGGTCAGTTCGGCGTACACGCCGGCTTTGAACACCAGGGCGCTGATGCCGACGGTGAACCGTACGCCGTGCCGGATCACCAGCCCCATGACGCCGACCGGGATGCCGGTGAGCGAGTTGAGCAGGCTGGACTTGCGCTGGAACTGATCGGTGACCCGCGGCCCGAACGAGCCGTCGCGATAGCCGAACCCGATCGAACCGGCGAGGCCGAACTCCCCCGAACCCTTGATCGTGCCCAGTTTCGCGCCGAACGCGGTCTCGACGGTCAGCGTCTGGCTGACCGTGAACGACAGCGGGATGCCGGCGAGCTGCCCGATCGGGAAGGACAGGTCGGCGTCGATCGGGAACTGCTTGCGATGGTTGCGGCCGTCCTGGATGCCGCCCTCGAAGTCCACCTTGATCCCGAAGCCGCCGCTGACCGCGAATTCCGCCCGGGTCACCTTGCCCGCGCCGATGGCCAGATGGAAGCTCGCGTCCGGTTTGCGGAAGGTGAGCGTCACGGTTCCGGCCAGGCGTACGCCGCCGTCGTCGTAGGTGAAATGCGCCCCGACGCCGTCGGTGCAGCAACTGGTGTACACCGTGTACCCGAGTGCCTTCGTCGTCGCCGCGCCACCGCGTACGGGTGCGGGTTGGGCCGGGCGGTCGTCCTGGCGGCGCAGCCGCACACTCTTGCCCGCGCCGCCGGGTGGCGTACCGGTTTGGGCCCACAACGGCTGCCCGGCCAGATAGATCAGCGGATCGCCGAGGGTGATGCCCGCCTTGTCGAACGTGCCGTCCCGGACGACCTCGGTGAGGTCGACGGGGCCGACCGTGACGAGCAGGTCGGACCCCTCCTCGACGAGGTCGAGCACGCGGCCGACGGCCCGGTCGGTGACGAACATGACCTTGCCCGGCGCGAGATCACGCGCATGCCGGGCGCGGGCGTCGATCCGCCAGGTCAGCCCGTCGGCGGTCACCGACCGGATCGCGTCGCCGCCCCCGCCGACCACCACGACGTCCGGCTGCAGGCGCGCCGCCGGCTGCTCGGCGACCGCCTGCCCGAACCGCAGCCGCGCGTCGCCGGGCGCATCTTCGTCCGATGTGGATCCACAGGCGCCGGTCGCGAGCGCGACGACCGCCGTCCACGCGGCCAAGGCCCGGCGCATCTCACAACCGCCCGGCCGCGGCCCGGGCAGCGGTCTCCAGCGGTACGCGATTGGCCGCCGGATCGTTGAGCAGCACCAGCCGGATCGCGACCCAGGTCTCGCCCTTGCGGAAGAACACCGCCCCGTCCTCCAGGAACCCCTCGTCCCCGGCCCCGGTCACCGGGGTGAACGAGTGCTGCAGGTCCCGGTCGATGTCGAGCATCTTCTTGGCCCCGTCGCCGACGTAGACCTCGACCTGGGCGGTGGGACCGGTGACCGGCCCCGTGTACGTGCAGGAACCCTCGCTGGCCACGGGCTCGTCCAACGGCGTACGCGTCAGCTTCTCCGCATCGGACTTCGGCACCAGCTTGCATGGATCGACCGCTGGACCGACCACCGGGCCGGCGGACGGGCTGACCGCGGAGCTGGCCGCCGCCACGCTCGGTCCCGGCTCGGCGGGGTCCTCACCGCCGCATCCGGCGAGCGCCAACCCCAGCAGCAGTGGCACGAACAGCACCCGTCGCATCAGCCGAACACCACGCCGAGCAGCTTGCGCAGCATGCTGTCGTACTTCGCCTCGTCGAAGGAGAAACTGCTCATGATGAGCGTGTAGCTGCCCTTCGAGCTGACCACCACCGCCTCGGCCTGGATGTCCTTGACCGCCAGATACCCGCGGTCGCCCTGGTCGAGGTCGACGACCTTGGCGTAGGTCTTGCCCGCCTGCTCCTTCTGGTAGTCGAACGTCGCGCCGCCCGCCAACTCGGAAGCGGTGGTGACGGTCAGGCTGGCGACGCCTTTGCCGTCGCCGAACAGGCAACTGCCCTCGTCCGTCATCGGCTGACCGATGATGTCGCTGACCTGCTTGGCGGTGAACGGGCAACTCGGCGTCGTCGTATCGGCCTTGCTCAGGTCACTCAGCTCGGTGCCGCCATCGACGCCGCCGCTCGAACCGCCGCCACAGGCCGACAACGCGAGCAACGCCGCCAGCAGCATGGGTGTCAGGACACGTCCGATCCTCATTGGTCTGAACCTTCCGGGAGCGTCGGGGCCTTGGCCCAGACGGCTGGGCAGAACCGATCCACCCGCCACCCGGCCGCGGCGGCCACCCCGGCGACGGTGTCCGCATCCGGCCCCTCCACCAGGGCGAGCAGCACATCGTCAGCCGGCAGGTGCACCGCCGCGACCAGCCGGACGTCCACGCCGACCGGCAGATCCGTCAGCACCGGCGAAGCCAGGCCGCTGGACGTGTCGTAGCGTTCGAGCGCGAACAGAAGGCGGGTCACGCTTCGACGCTAGGTTTCGGGGCGTTCTAAGGAATCGGGGCTTTCCCTACGCTGTATAGGGAAGACCCTTGACGCGGATCACGTGGGGACTCGGCGGTAGCCCGCGATCGGCAGGTACGCGCTGTCGATCTTGGCCATCCGGACGAAGTCGCCGGTCGTGGGCGCGTGCACCATCCAGCCGCCGCCGACCTAGATGCCCATGTGGTGCAGGTCGGAGAAGAAGAACACCAGATCACCGGGGCGCAGGTCGGCCCGCGAGACGGGCTTGTTGTCCTCCCACTGCCACTTCGTGTAGTGGCGCAGCGTGACACCGGCGGCCTTCCAGGCAGTCAGCGTCAGGCCGGAGCAGTCGTAGCCGCTCGGTCCGGCCGCGCCCCAGATGTAGGGCTTGCCGATGAGGCTGCACGCTTTCTTCGCCGCGGTGCCGCCTGGCCCGCCGAGGTAGTCGACCGGGCACGCCACCGGCTTCAGTTTGCCGCTCGCCCCCGACGATCCGTACGCCTGCTGGCGCAGCCGCTGCAACGCCGTGATCTGCTTCTCGATGGACTTCTTCTGCGCCGACAACGCCGCGTCCTGACTGGCCAGTTCGGTGACGAGCGCGTCCAGCTTCGCCTTGTCGGCGGCGTACTTGTCGCGCAGCACGACCACCCCGGCGATCTGCTCCTGCTCGGTCTTGGCGAGGAACTCCAGCATGGTCATCTTGTCGGCGAAGTCGACGGGCGTCGGCGCCGACAGCAACGCGTTGAGGCGGGACACCTGACCGCCCATGTACATCGCGGCCGCGGCGTCGTTCAGTTGCGCGCTCGAGAGCCGGATCTGCAACTCCAGCGGCCCCAGGCGCTTGTTCAGCGCCGCGACCTTGGTCTTGTTCACGGCCAGCTGGCCGTGAACCATGTTGTACTGCTCGATGATCGGCTCGAGCTTGTTCCAGGCGGCGTCGATCTGCCGTTCCAGCTCCGCGACGCTCGGTGCGGCGACGGCCGTCCCGGACACGCCGACGCTCAGCCCGACGACAGCCGCGAAAGCGGCAAGGGTACGCAGAAAGCGGTGCATTGCGAGGGTGGTCTCCTTACGCGAGGACACTGGGTCCGATCGAGCAGAGGCAAGGTTCGATCGCGAGGAGTCGAGCAGCGGCAGGGGGAAACCCACGAGCGCATCGAGTCCCGTCGGCGGTGGCGGGGACCTCAGCAGGCCACGCCGCGAGTGCCTCTACGTGCGCGAGACGCCCAGCTGGGACAGGACCGGCGGGCGGCCCAACGGCGCGACGGCGGCCGGCAGCATTCGGGGCAGCGACACCCCGGCCCATCGTCGGCCAGGTCCGGTCAGCAGGACCATCGCCACGGCGAGGGCGGCCAGCATCGTGATGCACAGACCGAGCAGCTCACCGGGCGTACCGGGGGTGAGCGGGTCGTCGTGCAGATCCTGCCCGATCGCGGCGGCCAGATGATCGTGCCCGGCCACGGTCGCCGTCGAATCGGCGATGACCCCGTCGTCGGCGCAATGCCGGCCCGTCGCGTACGCGAGCCCGATAAGCAGGAGGATGATCAGCAGCAGCCGCAACGGCAGAGCCGTCCGCGCCTTCTCGATCATCCGGTGCACCGCGACAGGATACGCACACCGCCGAACCGCCGCATCTGGGGCCGACCGGTCCCGTGCGCCGGGCCCTTCGCCCCTGACGCCGGTCGGCGACCCGGCGGACGCTGAAGGTGGAAGTGCAGGCTGGGAGGCCCGTCATGATGTACGGATACGGATTCGGCGGCTGGTGGATGATGCTGATGCCACTGCTGTGGACCGGGTTGATCGCGCTCGCCGTCTGGGCCGTCGTCCGGCTGCTCCCGCAGAGCACGGCCCGCCGCGACACCCCGCTGGAGATCCTCGACCGCCGCTACGCCCACGGTGACATCGACGACGCCGCGTACGCGAATGCTCGGGCCCGGCTGATCGACCACAGCCGTCCGGTCAGCTGATCAGAGGCCCTGGATCTGCAGCTGAAGGTCGACGCCACGATCCTTGAACCAGTTCGGCGCCCCGACGGGGCGGCCGTTCACGTGGACCTCCAGGTGCAGGTGCGGTCCGGCGGAGCGGCCGGTGTTGCCGACCAGCCCGATGGTCTGACCGGCGGCGACCTTGTCGCCCGGCTTGACCAGCAGGTGCGAGGCGTGCCCGTAGAGGATGACGACGCCGTCGCCGTGATCGATCATGATCATGTTTCCGTAGCTGCCACGCCACTCCGCGACCAGCACGGTGCCCGCGTGAACCGCCGCGAACGGGGTCCCCTCGCCGATGACGAGATCTGCGCCATTGCCGGCGGCGGAGCCGAGTTCGTAATCACGCATCGGCAGCACCCACGACGCCGTGTCGGCGACCGTCACCGATCCGCTGGAACGGGTCTGCCGGCTGGTCAGCTCGGCTGCCTGCGTACGCTCATGGTCGGCCTGAGTGGGCCAGGCCGGGCCTTCGGCGCCGAGGTGATCGTCTTTGTTGTCGGGCAACAAGGTCCCGACGGCCGTGGCGGCGATCGCCGCACCGGCGAGAGCGGTGAGCGAGACCGCCACGTAGCGGCGGCGCGGCGGTGCAGGCGCGCGACGGCGGCCACGGTAGGCGTCACGGTCGTCAAGGCGCTGCGGCCGGTACTGCACCCGGTATCCCTCCGATAAGGATGGTTCGACGTGATACGGGCGATCAACCCGAACCGTAGCCACCTTACGGCCCCGGCACAAGGATCAGCTCGGCGTGGCGACTTCCAAGGTGCCTTGCATTCCTGACGTCACATGGTATGCGCAGGGCATCGGATAGGTCCCGGGCTGCGTGACCGTGACCGTGACGGTCTTGGTCTGCCCGCCGTTGACGTTGCCGCCGTCGACCCCGGGAACGGTGTCCACGCTGATGTCGTGCGGGGTGACACCCGTGTTGCGGAAGGTGATCTCGATCGTGCCGGTGGTGGCCCGCACGACATCGGGATGCAGTCGCAGGTCGTCACCGATGGCGACCTCGACGCGCTGTACGCCGTCGGAACCCTTGACCGCGACGGCAGGCGACGGTGCGACCGAGGCGGTGGCGGTCGGCAGTGCCGCACCCGCGCCGCCGGGACCGCCCTCGGTCCCCCACACGGCGCATCCGGCGGCGCTCGCCAGGGCGAGGACGGCGACGAGTACGCCGATCGGCCGCCGGCTCATGACGCGTTCCCGGCGAACAGGTCCTGCCCGACGTATCCGCCGTCCGGTACGCCGCCCGGTATCGCGAACAACGCGCTGGCTTCATGGCGGATGAACTTCGACAGGGCGTCGTTACCGGCCAGCCGCTGCTGGACCGGGATGAAGCCGCGCCGCGGATCAGCCTGGTACGCCAGGAAAAGCAGCCCGGCCTCGTCGCCGTCGGAGTAGGACCAGCCCCGCCGCAGCATCGCCGCCCCGTTGTTGAACGCCGGCGCGGCCAGCCGGATGTGCGCGGTGACCGGGATCGCCGGTGAGCCGTCGGGCTGAGTGGTGCCGTAGTTGGCGGGGGTGGTCTCCTGCCCGCCGGACAAGGGTGCGCCGGTGTCCTTCCGGCGGCCGATGACCTTCTGCTGCGCGTCGAGGGTCAACCCGTCCCAGTCGTCGAGGATCATCCGGATGCGGCGTACCACGAGGTAGGAGCCGTTGCGGAGCCAGGCCGGCTGATCGTCGCCGGAGACGAACACCTTGGTGGCGAAGTCGGGGTCGGCCGGTTTCGGATTGTTCGTGCCGTCGACCTGACCCATCAGGTTGCGGCCGGTGCTGCCCGGAGCGGTCGCGCCCGGAGTCGCCGCGAACCCGGACTGCCCCCAGCGCAGCCGCGCGACGGGGCCGGCGATACGCCGCAGCACCCGAGCCGCGTGGAACACCACGAGCGGGTCGTCGGCGGCGACGATCACGCCGAGATCGCCGTGGCTGGCGGCGGGATCGAGACGATCCCCGGTGAACGCGGGCAGCGGAGTCAGGGCCGCCGGGCGGGCGTCCGCCGGGATGCCGGCCTTGCCGAACAGGCTCGGCCCGAACCCGAACGTGACGGTCAGCGCGCACGGCCCGGATCCGGTCACCACATGGTCGTCGGGCTGGCCGACGCCCTGGCCCTCGGCCATTCGCGCGGCCGCCGCCGACCACTGCCGCAGCAAGCCCTGCAACGCCTTGGCGTCGACACCGTCGAGCAGGTCGAACCCGGCTACCCAGCTGTGCGCCTGAGGCTGGGCCGGGACCGCGATGCCGGCCTGCCGGGAACCGAAGTACGCCACCCGGCCCGCGCCGACGTCGGACAGCGCGGGACCGGCGGCCGAGGCCACCACCGGGGTGTCGGCCGAGCGCAGGCCGATGCCGATCCCCGTGCCGGCGACGACTCCGACCCCACCGACGGCCAGATAGCCCGCGACGCTGCGACGGGGCACCCCGGACGCGCCCACTCCCACGGCGTCCCCGTCAGCACCGCCACCATCAGACGCATCGGCACTACCACCGTCGAGCGGATCGGCGCGGCCCGCCGCATCGGCAGGCTCGCTCACATCAGCGCGGTCGGCAGCAGCGGCGCCGTCGGCGGCGAGGACAGCAGCTGCGCCGGCCCGGGCCGCCGGAAGGGCCGCCGCCGCATTCGCCGAGTCGTCGCCCGAACCATCCACAGTGGCCAGACCGGCCGGCTCCGAGCCCGCAGCCGACCCGTCGCCCGCAGCCGACCCGTCGCCCACCGCCGACGCGTCGCTCGCGGCCGAGCCAGCCCCCGCCGCGGCGTTTGCTGCGGAGGCGTCGATCCGCTGCCGGACCGAGCGCAGGCTCATCAAGGCCACGGCGACGACCAGCCCGGCCGCCGCGCCGATGACCACTGCGACGGTCGCCCGGTCGAGGGTCATGCTCAGGCCGGTCGGCGCGGAGGAGCGCCACCACACCGGGGCGTCGTCGAGGGCCATCGAGAAGCCGAGCAGCGCGCCGACGCAGGCGGCGATCACGGCGGCGAACCGGGAGCGGTACGCCAGCCGCCAAGCGGCCAGGATGCCGAAGGGCCAGACGACGAGCGCGGTGGCGTCCGCGCCGAGCAGGGCGCCGAGGCGCTGGGCGAGGCTGCCCGTCTCGACGGCGGCGACACCGGCCGAGTGCAGCAGGTCGGCGGCCAGCATGAGCCCCGCTCCGGCAGCGAGCAGCCGGAACCCCAGGCGCGGGAAGAGTCCGCCGGCCGCGATCACGACGGCGATCGCGATCGCCAGCAGCAGCCAGGGAGTCGGCGAGGGGCCGGGAATCCAGTCCAGCGCGCCGGTCGCGGTCAGCGTCCGGCCGCCGTGGTCGAGGACGACCTTCCAGTCGCTGACCCGGTGCTCGGCACCCGGATCTGCCGCCACCGGGGCGGGCAGCGTCTTGAGCATCCAGTGGATGCGATGGTCGTGCCACCGGTACACGTGGTCGCCGGAGACCTTGCGCCAGCGG
The DNA here is from genome assembly GCF_040682475.1 of Hamadaea sp. NPDC051192. Classification (NCBI taxonomy): domain Bacteria; kingdom Bacillati; phylum Actinomycetota; class Actinomycetes; order Micromonosporales; family Micromonosporaceae; genus Hamadaea; species Hamadaea sp. NPDC051192. The sequence continues at coordinate 43,074 of NZ_JBFBAZ010000054.1, read as the reverse complement.
GGTTCGCCCTTGCCGTCCACACCGGCGGGCACCACCGTGGTCGCGTACCGGTCGGTGTTGAGGTAGGTGGCCGGCGAGTTGTCGTTGAGGAACACCCCGCCGGGGCCGATCTTCGCGAAGGGCTCACCGGTGTAGCCCTGGACGATCAGGTCCTGATCGGTGGTGTTGATCGCCTGGAGCCGCGACCCGTTCTCCACGACCGACAGGCTCACGCCCGGGACCGCCGGAGCCAGGGCCGACAGCGTGGTCCGGAAGTTCGTGGCACCCGCCCCGGCCACTTCGTGCGCCTGGGCCGCCGACGCCGGCCACACCAGTCCCGCGGCGGCCACCACCACGAACATCATCCGCAGCAGGGACCGGCCGAACCGGCTGACGAGGCGTTCGCGCATACCCGGCACCTTTCGCAATCGAGATCAGGTCGAGGGCGGAGGCAGCTTACCGGGCGTACCTGGAGCACCGGACGGTTCACCCGGCGCGGCGTGATCCTGGCCAAACAGGGAAGGAAGACGACATTCATGTTCAAGATTGGCTGAATTCACTGTCGCGTGTACCATTCGGCACCGTGTCGACCCCCAAGGATGAGCACGGCCATGGCCAAGGCCGAGGCCATGGTGACCACAGCCACGGCGAGACCGGCCATGGTGACCGCAGCCACGGAGTCTCGGCCGACGCCGACCGCCGCTGGCTGTCCCTAGCCTTGGCGCTGATCGGCGGCTTCATGGCCGTCGAAGTCGTCATCGGCCTGATCGCCCGCTCGCTGGCGTTGATCTCCGACGCCGCGCACATGCTGACCGACGCCGCGTCGATCGTGCTGGCGTTGATCGCGATCCGCCTCGCCGCGCGCCCCGCGCAAGGCCGCTACACCTACGGCCTCAAACGCGCCGAGATCCTGTCCGCACAGGCCAACGGCCTGTCGCTGGTCATCCTCGCGGGGTGGCTCGGCTACGAGTCGGTGCGCCGGCTGATCGACCCGCCCGAGGTCCACGGCTGGCTCGTCGTGGTCACCGCGCTCACCGGCGTCGCGATCAACATCGCGGCCGCCTGGGCGATCAGCAAGGCCAACCGGACCAGCCTCAACGTCGAGGGCGCGTTCCAGCACATCCTCAACGACTTGTACGCCTTCATCGCGACCGCGATCGCCGGCCTGGTCATGGTGCTCACCGGGTTCGACCGCGCCGACGGCATCGCGACGCTCATCGTGGTGGCCCTGATGCTCAAGGCCGGCATCGGCCTGCTGCGCGACTCCGGCCGCGTCCTGCTCGAGGCCGCGCCCGCCGACCTACACCCCGACGCGATCGGCGACCAGCTGGCCGGCGTACCGGGTGTCGTTGAGGTGCACGACCTGCACGTCTGGACCATCACCTCCGGTCAGCCTGCCTTGTCGGCGCACGTCCTGGTCGATCCCGGCCGCGACTGTCACGCCGTACGCGGTCAGCTGGAGACGCTGTTGCGCGGGCACCAGATCAGCCACACCACGTTGCAGGTGGATCACGTCGGCGACGACCTGCTGACCATCGGGCAGCAGGCGACCGCCCCGCACTGCGACGACGCGCACGGACCCGTGCACAGCGCCGAGGATCACGCTCACTGATCGGCCGGACCGCACGGTGTCATCGCGGATCGCAGCAGCCGTCCGCGCAGCGGGTCGCCGACGGCTCCAGCAACGCTCCCGGCGCACCAGCGTCGCGCGCCGCGCGGCCGGACTGGGATCGGCCGCGCGCAGCGACGTCATCAGCAGCAGTCGTCGCGCTCGGCTTGCGGGCAGACGGTCGGGTCGACCGCGAGCACCAGGCCGAGCAGGTCGCCCAGCGCGTGGGCGAGCCGCTGGTCGGACAGCTCGTAGCGCGAGCGGCGGCCCTCGGCGACGGCGACCACGAGGCCGCAGCCGCGCAGGCAGGCGAGATGGTTCGACAGGCTCTGCCGCGACACCCCGAGCTCGTCGGCCAGATCCGACGGGTACGCCGGCCCGTCCCGCAGCGCCAGCAGGAGCCGGGCCCGGGTCGGGTCGGACAGGGCGTGGCCGAAGCGGGCCAGCACCTGTCCTCGGGTGGCCACGGGGATGGCGTCGTCCAGGGTCTTCACACCAGCGATAGTACATAACCTGCTGAATACAAGATAGCGTGAATCCTGTGCTCCCGTGGCCACCGTCGGCGGCCGGGTCAGCGCCGGCTTGACGGTTCCGGCGTGAGTTCGGACCGCTCCCCCGGCTCGACGACGACCGGCGGCGCGCCCCGGTACGGGCGGCCCGGCCACCAGAACCGTTCGCCGAACAGCATCGCGAGCGCCGGGACGAGCAGCGTCCGAACCAGCAGCGTGTCCAGCAGGACGCCGATGCCCACGATGATCCCGAGTTCGGTCAGCGTCACCAGCGGCAGTACGCCGAGCACGGCGAAGACCGCGGCGAGCAGGATGCCCGCGCTGGTGATCACGCCGCCGGTGACGCTCAGCGAGGTGAGCATCCCGGCCCGGGTTCCGTGGCGCACGGCCTCCTCCCGCGCCCGGGTGGCGAGGAAGATGTTGTAGTCCACGCCCAGCGCCACGAGGAACAGGAACGACAGCAGCGGCACCTCGTTGTCCAGCGCGGCGTAGTCGAGCACGTGGACGAACAGCAGATTCGCCGCGCCCAGGGCCGCGAAGTAGGTCGCCACGACGGTCAGCACCAGCACGACCGGCGCGACCAGGGATCGCAGCAACAGCAGGAGGATCACGAAGACGACCGCCAGGACCAGCGGCACCACGCGCTTCAGCGCGGTGAACGACGCCTCTCGTTCGTCCAGGTTGGTCGCCACCGTGCCACCGACCACCGCGTCCGCGTCGGCGACGCCGTGCACCGCCGTACGCAGTGCGCGTACGGTGTCGTAGCTGGCCGTCGAGTCGGGTTCGGCGTCGAGGACGACGTCGAACGCCACCCAGCCGTTCGCCTTCTCCGCCGGGCGTACGCTCGCCACCCCGTCGGTGGCGTCGACGGCGGCCGACACCGCGCCCTGACGGCCCTCCTTGGCCAGCACGATCACCGGATCGGCCGCGCCGGACGGGAAGTGTTTGCCGAGCGTCGTCAGCGCGTCGATCGACTCCGCCTGTACGCGGAACTGCTCGGTCCGGCTCAGGCCGACGCGCAGATCCGACAGCCCGGCCGACAGCAGGGCGAGGAAGACCAGCGACAGCGCGACGATCATCCGGGGACGCCGGGCGACCAGCGCACCCGCGCGCGCCCACAGCCCGCGGCCCGTCGTGTCGTCCGGCTGGTCAGCGCGGGGAACGAAGGGCCAGAACAGGCCGCGGCCGCAGACCACCAGCGCGGCGGGCAGCACCAGCAGACCGAACAGGGCCGCGACGGCGACGCCGATCGCCCCGGCCACCCCCAGCGCCCGGTTGAACGTCAACGGCGCGGCGAGCAGCGTGAGCAGGCCGAGGATCACCGTCACCGCGCTGGCCGCGATCGCCGGGCCCGCCGAGCGTACGCTGCGGCGCATGGCCTCTCGGCGGTCGCCGGTGCGGCGCAGCTCCTCGCGATAACGGGCGATGAGCAACAGGGCGTAGTCGGTGCCCGCGCCGAACACGATGACGTCCACGATGCCGGTCGTCGACGGGTCGAGCAGCAGGCCGGACGTCCGGTTCAGCAACGCCAGCAACGCGTTGGTCACCATGTCGGCCGAGCCGACCACGGCCAGCGGGATCAGCCACAGCCACGGGCTGCGATAGGTGATCAGCAGCAGCACCGCGACCACCACGACGGTCACCAGCAACAGGGTCGTGTTCGCACCGTTGAACGAGGCGGCGATGTCGGCGGTGAATCCCGCCCCACCGGTGACCTGAGCGGTCAACCCGTCCGGGCGTCCGTCGGCCGCGATCGCGCGCAGTTGCCGAATCGTCTCCGACAGGTCCTCGATCTGCTGGTCGGCCGGCAGCGGCACGGCCACCAGGACGGCGCCCTCCTGCTCCGCCGTGACCGGCGGGGCGACCTGTCCCCCGACGGCGAACTTCGCGTACGCCGCGGAGTCGGCCGCGATCTTCTGCTCGTCCGCCTCGGTCAGCGGGCCGCCGTCGCGGGCGTACACGACCAGCGCCGGGTTGACCTGGCCGCTCGGGAACTGCTTCTGCAGCTGCGCCACCCGCACCGACTCGGCCGAATCAGGCAGCCCCGCGGTGGCGTCGTTGGTCGTCGTGGCCTCACCGCCGACACCCATGAGGGCCCCGGCCGCCAGTATCGCCACCGCCAGGACAAGCCAGGCGGTCAACCGCCCGGTCAGCACACGCAGCATCGTTCCACTCCTCAGGGTTTTCTCGTCGCCCGAACATCATCGCAGACGACTATCTCGCCATCAGAGATACCCACCCCGCGAGGTTATAGTGCTTTCCGTGACGGACAGCGTGTTCCAACGCGCCGACGACCCCCGGGCCAGGCTGATCGGCGAGATCATCAGCGATCTCCACCTCTACTCGACGCACTCACAGCACATCGGTGACGCGTTCGCCGCCCACAACCAGCTCGGCCACGCCGACCTGCACGCCCTGCTCCTGATCATGGAGGCGGAGCTGGCCGGCCGGCCGATCACGCCGGGCACGCTCCGCGAGGAACTCAACTTCTCGTCCGGCGCGGTCACCGGGGTCATCGACCGGCTCGAGGCCGCGGGTCACGTCTACCGGGACCGCGACATCGCCGACCGGCGCAAGATCTTCCTGCGGTACGCCGACCACGGCGCGGCCGTCGCGCGCGAGTTCTTCCGCCCGCTCGCCGGGCGTACGCAGAACGTCATGGCGGAGTTCAGCGACGAGGACCTCCAGCGGGTGCACCGGTTCCTGACCGCGATCGTCGGCTCGATGCGCGAACACCGCGACGACCTGCGTACGCGCGGCTGACCAGCACTATCGGGAAACGCCGCCGCTATCGGGGACCGTCACGGCTCAGCGGGGCTCTTCGCCGCGGGCTCGGGCCGACCGGGCGTGGTCGATGTAGTCGCGCGATTCGACGATCAGCCCGTCGCGTACGCGCATGACGAACACGCACGGGACGGCGAACGGCTCGCCGCTGGCGATCGTGACGCCCTGGTACTCGAACTCGGCGACGATGACCTCGGGGTCGGCGGTCTCGTGCACCCGGATGTCGACCGGCTGCCGCCGGATCGGCGACACCCAGCCGGGCGGCGGCGTGAAGTGGTGGCTCAACTGCTCCCGGCTCAGCATCGGCGACTGATCCGCCGCGAATGGATGCGACACGTTCGTGCGGTCGGCGTACAGGTCGATGGCGTCCTGCCAGCGTTCGTCGCACACGGCTTGCACCAGGCGGTGGAAGACCTCCGCCGGCGTCGGGGTTCCCGTCATGGATCAAGTAAACACGGTCGAGTACGGCGAAAGTTTGCCTTGATCTACAACGCTGGATGGATTGACGGCCGTCGTCCACCACGCGATCGTGGCGGCCATGCCTTCTTCCCCTGAGGAATCCCGCACCGCCCGCCGCTCCGCGCTGAAGTTGCTCGGTGTCTCGGCTGCCGGCGCCACCGCTGGTGCGTTCGCCGTCGCCGCTCCGGCCGCGGCCACCACCGCCAACGGGTACGCCGAAGTCGACAGCTTCGCCGGGACGACCGACGACGAGAAGCTCGCCGCCGCGATGGCGTACGCGGCCGCGCAGACGTATGCGCCGACGCTGGTCTTCGGCGCTCGCGCGTACACCTTCGCCGCCGACTACGCCTTCTTCCCGGGCATGCGCTGGTCCGGCCCGCTCGGCGGGAGCGAGACCGAGTTCGGCGAGTCCTGCCTGGTGAAGGTGACCGGGGCGTACCTGCTTCGGGCGACGGCGGTGCGGGACGTCGCGATCCGCGGCATCTGTTTCCAGGGCACCGGCGCCAACGACTTCCAGCAGCAGGTCACCGACTTCGCCGCCGGGCCGCTCACCCAGGACGCCCGGTATCGGGAGATCGGCTTCAAGTCCTTCCGCTCCGTCATGCACGCCCGTCATCTGCGGTGCTCGATCGAGCGCATGTACTGCAACAACGGCACCGGCACGCAGTTCAAGATCGGCGGCTCGGACTCGTACTACTTCCTGGAGGGCAACTCCTACCTCAGCTCCCCCAGCCTGCCCGCGAACGCGTACTACTGGCATTTCACGCACATGAGCGAATCGCGCTTCGGCGAGCTGTACATCACCACCGAGACCGCCACCGGCATGCGCATCGACGGCTCCTACGGCGACCTGCAACTGCTGGGCACCAAGTTCGACTGCACCGGGCGTACGGGGACGGACAACTGCCAGGGCGCGCAGATCATCATCGCGGGCGGGCAGGGCGTCCACCTCGACCGGTGCTGGTTCTACGGCGGGATGACCAACCCGGCCGCCACCGGGCGTACTGGTGTCGACAATGGACTGATCTCGATCACCGGTGGTACCGAACACCTGGTCACCGCGCCCAAGTTCGGCTTCGGCCCGTACGGCGCTCCGGCCGGGACGAAGTTGGTGCACGCCTCGGTGGCGGTGGAGATCGCCCACCCGCAGGCGATCAGCTTCGGCGGCGCGGCGGTCACGAAGGCCGGGGCGTTCCAGGGCGGCTCGGCGCACCTGACCGCAGCTGCACCGGGGTGGACCGTCGTCGCCTGACCGGGGCCGGCCTTCGCCCCGGACTGAGTAGACCGACCGGCGGCGGGCGTCGCAGCGCCCGCCGCCGGTCGATGCGCGAGCGGCCAGTGAGCATGGAAAAGCAGGTGACCACCTGCGGCCGCGGCGTCGATCATGAAACCGTGACAGAAGTGAGCACCGCCCCGACCGAGCACACCCCGTCGCTGAACGCCCGCGTCTTCGGCTCGGTCCCCCCGACGGTGCTGGTCCTGCTCGGCATCGTCAGCGTCCAGCTCGGCTCGGCCGTCGCCAAGCACCTGTTCCCCGTGGTGGGCAGCTTCGGCACGGTCGCGTTACGGCTGTTCTTCGCGGCCGCGGTGTTGCTGCTGGTGTGGCGGCCGTCGGTACGCCTGAGCCGCCGCGCCTGGACGGTCGTGCTCGGCTACGGCGTGGTGCTCGGCCTGATGAACCTCTGCTTCTACCTGGCGCTGGCCCGCATCCCGCTCGGGATCGCGGTGACCGTCGAGTTCCTCGGGCCGCTGGCGGTGGCGCTGGCCGGGTCGAGACGATGGCTGGACGTCGTCTGGGTCGCGCTCGCGGGCAGCGGGGTATTCCTGCTGATGGAGGGCGGCGGCGAGCTCAACCTCGCCGGGCTGCTGTTCGCCGTGGCCGCCGGAGCACTCTGGGGCCTGTACATCCTGGTCGGCGCCGCGCTCGGCCGGCATACGACCGAAGGCAACGGGCTGGCGCTGGGCATGGCGATCGCCGCCTGCATCGCGGTGCCGGTCGGCGTCGCCGACAGCGGGACGGCGCTGCTGCACCCCGGCGTCCTGATCGCCGGACTCGGCGTGGCGCTGCTGTCGTCGGTGGTCCCGTACACGCTGGATCTGGAGGCGCTGCGCCGCATCCCGCCGAACGTCTTCGGCATCCTGATGAGCCTGGAACCCGCGGTGGCGGCCGTGATCGGCCTCGTCGTGCTCCAGGAGGCGCTGCTGGGGACGCAGTGGCTCGCGGTGGTGTGCGTGGTGATCGCGTCGGCCGGCGCCACCCTCGGCGCCCGCCCCAAGAACCAGGCCCAGCCGACGAACTAGCCCTGACGCCGGCAGACCTCGACGCAACACGCGTCGGGCCGGGGCGCCAGCCGCGCGGCGAGCGCCGGATCGCCCGAGAGCACCCCTTCGACGTACGCGTGATTCAGCCCGCAGACGAGCTCGGTCTGCTCGGCGACGAGCGCGTGGAACGGGCAGTTCCGCAAGACGAGCACGTCGGAATCGCCAGGCGAGCCGGGCTCGATCGCCGGTTCGAAGCCGAGCTCGTCCAGCAGGTGTGCCGCCTCCGTCAGTCCGTGCACCGGGGTGCCGTGCGCTCGGCCTCGGGCGTACGCCTCTTCCCGGGCGGCCTCGCCGGCATGGGCAGGTTCCCGGGCGACGGCCGCCGCGAGCACGCTGGCGATCAGTTCATAGCGCCGGGGCGGGATCGCGACTTCGAGGTCGTCGCCGGCCGAGTAGACCTTCGGCGTCCGTCCCCGTCCCCGGGGTCGATCCGCGGGCGCCTCGTACGCCGTCCGCAGCAACCCGGTCTCGGCGAGTTTGTCGAGGTGGAAGGCGGCGAGGTTGCGGGAGACGCCGCAGGCGTCGGCGGCCTCCTCGCGGGTGACCGGGCGGTGCTGGCGGCGTACGTGGTCGAACAGGGCGCGGCGGACCGGATCGGCCAGCACCGACACCGACTGCCACACGTGTTCCGCCACGTCTCGAGAATATCACCAACGTTGGCTATTGAAATAACGCCGCCCCGGATGGAGGATGCGAATAAGACCAACTTCAGTTGGCGAAAACATGGGAGTGATCATGCAGCTGACCGCCGTACGGCCCCGAGTGCCCGAGCGTGACCTGGTCGCCGCCGAGCAGGCCGCCGCCGCCCTGCTGACGGCGCTGGGACTGGACGTCGGCTCGGAGAGCATGCGGGAGACTCCGGCCCGCATGGTCCGCGCCTACGCCGACCTGCTCAGTCCCCGCCCGTTCCGGCCGACCACGTTCCCGAACGACGAGGGCTACGACGAGCTGGTGCTGGCCCGCGACATCCCGATCCGGTCGGTGTGCGAACACCATCTGCTGCCGTTCGTCGGCGTCGCGCACGTCGGCTACCTGCCCGGCGAGCGGATCCTCGGACTGTCCAAACTGGCCCGCGTCGTCGAACTGTTCGCGCACGGCCCGCAGGTGCAGGAGCGGCTGACCAAGCAGATCGCCGATTGGCTGTCGGATCAGTTGTCGCCCAAGGGCGTCGGCGTCGTCATCCAGGCCGAGCACCTGTGCATGACGCTGCGCGGCGTACAGGCCACCGGCGCCAGCACCGTCACCTCCACGCTGCTCGGCACGCTGCGCGAGGACGCCCGCTCGCGCGCCGAGTTCCTCGCCCTCACCCAGCCCCGCTGACCAGGAGTCCACATGCGACACATCATCATCGGCGCCGGGCTCGCGGGCGCCAAGGCCGCGCAGACCCTGCGCGACGAAGGCTTCGACGGCGACATCACGCTGATCGGCACCGAGGCCGAACTGCCCTACGAACGGCCGCCGCTGTCCAAAGGCCTCCTGCTCGGCACGACCCCGCGGGACGACGTCTACGTTCACCAGCCCGACTGGTACGCCGAGAGCAGCGTCGAGATCCGCACGGCGACGACGGTCGTCGACATCGACCGCACCGCGCACCGGATCACGACCGACTCGGGCGACGTGCTCCCCTACGACAAACTGCTGCTGGCGACGGGATCTTCGCCACGGCGGCTGACCGTGCCCGGAGCCGACCTCGACGGCGTGCTCTACCTGCGTACGCTCGCCGACTCCGATCACGTCTCCGGCGCGCTCCGGGACGGCGTACACGTCGTGATCGTGGGAGCGGGCTGGATCGGGCTGGAGATCGCCGCGGCGGCCCGCACGCGCGGAGCCCACGTGACGGTCGTGGAGACCGCGAGCCTGCCGCTGCTCGGCGTGCTGGGGCCGGACCTCGCGCAGGTCTTCGCGGACCTGCATCGCGACCACGGCGTGACGTTCCGGTTCGGCGCGCAGCTCAGCCGGTTCGACGGCGACACCGCGGTACGCGCGGTCAGCCTCGCCGACGGCACCGAACTGCCCGCGGACGTCGTGATCGTCGGGGTGGGCGCGCGGCCGAACGACGACCTCGCGGTCCGGGCCGGGCTCGACGTCGGCAACGGCGTCGTCGTGGACTCCCAGCACCGCACCTCCGACCCGGACATCTTCGCCGCCGGGGACGTCGCGTGCGCCTTCCACCCGACGTTCGGCCGGCACATCCGCACCGAGCATTGGGCCAACGCGCTCGACGGCGGACCCGAGGCCGCCCGCGCGATGCTCGGCCTGCCCGTGCCGCCCGACCGGCTGCCGTTCTTCTTCACCGACCAATACGACCTCGGCGCCGAGTACGCCGGATTCGCCGCGCCCGGCGACGCCGACCGCCTGGTGTTCCGCGGCGACCGGGCCGGCCGCGAGTTCGTCGCGTTCTGGACCCGCGACGGGCGCGTACTGGCCGGGATGAACGTCAACGTGTGGGACGTCAGCGACGACATCCAGCGGCTGATCCGTACGCGCAAACCGGTTGACCTGGGCGTACTCGCCGACACCGAGGTGCCGTTGAGCGAGGTCCGACCCTGAGATCGGTCCACAAACGACCGCGTTATAGTGCGCCGTGGCCGACGACGCACTCACCGAACTCGACGCCCCCGCTGACGAAGCCGGCGACAACAGCGCGATGCGGACCGAGGTCTACCTCGGGCTGTTGTGGCTGGCCATCACGGTCTTCACGGCGTACGCGTCACTGCATGGAGTGCCCGGCGCGCCCGGGCCGATCAGCGCGGCCGTCGACGCGATGCCCGACGTCATCAGCTCCGCCCTCGTCACGGCGGCGACGATCGCGGCCGCCGCCGGGTCCCGTCATACGAGCGCCGTCCGGCGGCTGCTCGTCGGGCTCGCCACCGGGGCCGGTTTCGGTGTCGTGACCGCCTTCGGCGTACGCCTGGCGTATGGCGACAGCACGTCGGTCATGATGCTCAGCGTCACCGTGGCGGCGGCGTGCGTCCTCGGGGGCGCGTTCGCGATGCTGCCCGGCGCGGTGCTCGACGCCAGCCTGTGGGCGATGACCTGGGTGCTGTTCGCCGGCCTGATCCTGTCGGTGCTCAAGCCGACCCTGCTGACGATGCTCGGCGGCGGCGCGACCGGAGAGAGCCGGTTCCTGCTGCTCCAACCGGCGGTCGCCGGCCTGCTCGCCGCGATGCACTCGGTCCGCTGGCTGCGCTCGGAGAACCCGGCGTTGTCGTGGTTCCCGGTGGCGGGCGCGTTGGCAGGCGTCTACCTGCTCGCCACCGAGGGCCTGGGTCACCTGGGCGGCACGGTCCTGTCGGCGACGCGGGACAGCGCTGCGGGTGAGGCGCTGTTCACCGACGCCGCCAAACTCAAGTACGCCGTGATCGTGCTCGCGGTCGGCGGTGTGCTCGCGCTGGTCATCGGAGCCCGGCGACCCCGCACCTGACCGCCGGGATCCGGTGCCGTCAGCCTCGTCCACGCGGCTCGGAACTGACCTCTGTCGAGTGCGTCGTGTAGTGCGTGGCGATCTCGTCACTGGTCGTCAGCCACACGTCGGGCTGGGCCGCCAGGAAGGCCAGCGCCTCGTCGACGTACTTGGCCCGGAACGGCTGCCCGGTCACGAACGGGTGCAGCGCCAGCGCCATCACCCGGCCGCTGTCCTGGGAGTCGGCCAGCAACTGCTCGTACTGGTCCCGCACGATGCGGACGAACTCGGGGCCGCTGGTGCCCTTGCCGAACAGGCCGAGGTCGTTCAGCTCGACCGAGTACGGGACGCTGATCAGACCGGGCACGGTGAGCCGGTACGGCTGGTCGTCGTTGTTCCAGTCCAGGACGTAGTCCAAGCCCAGTTCCGCGAGCAGCCGGGGCGTCTCGAAGGTCTCGGTGAGCCCCGGTCCCATCCATCCCCGCGGCCGACGCCCGGTCGCCGCCTCGATGGTGTCCACCACGTCGGTCAGGAACGCCTTCTCCTCGTCCGGGTCCATCCCCGTGTGCAGAATCGAGTTGGTACGCCCATGGGCGAGCCAGGCCCAGTCGCGCTGCCTGCCGGCCTCGACGATCTGCGGGTAGTGCCGGGCGACGTCGGAGTTGAGCAGCGCACTGGCCTTGATGCCGTGCCGGTCCAGGCTTTCGATCGTGCGCCACACCCCGACGCGTACGCCGTAGTCGCGCCAGCCGTAGTTCAGCGCGTCCGGCACGAGGTCGGCCGTTCCCGGCCAGATGCTGGTCGACGGCCGGTCGATGAGGAAGTGCTCGATGTTGAGCCCGACGTAGAAGGCGACCTTCTTGCCGTCCGGCCACGCGATCGGCGCGCGCTCGGTGATCGGGCTGTAGTCGAAGAGGTTTGTGTTTGCCATGCGATGACGGTAAGACTTGACATCAGTGTCAAGTTCAAGTCTTTTCTCGTGGAGGTTCGGCGATGCGCATCGGTGAGCTGGCGCGGCGTACCGGGGTGAGCGAACGCTCGCTGCGCTACTACGAGCAGCAAGGCCTGCTGGCCGCCGAGCGTACGCCCGGCGGCCAGCGGGACTATCCCGAGCGCGCGGTCGACCGGGTGATCCGTATCCAGGAGTTGTTCGCCGCCGGCCTGCACAGCCAGAAGATCGCCCAGCTCCTGCCGTGTATGCGAGACGCCGACGGCGGGCCGTCCGAGATCGCCGACGCCCAGCTGGTCGGCGACCTGACCGCCGAACGCGACCGGATCGACCGGCTGATCGTGGAGCTGCGCAACTCCCGGGCGGTCCTCGACGACGTGATCAGCGCGGCGGCTGATCGCTGATCGGTCCTCCCCCGGTCAACTCGGTCAGCACGCCGGTGACCAGCAGGACCCGGTGCACCAGACCGGTGACTCCGATCAGCCGCAGGTCGGCGCCCACGGCTCGGGCCGACTCTCGCGCCAGGAGCAGCGTGCCGATCCCGGAGGAATCGCAGAACCGCAACTCGTGGCAGTCCAGAATGATCTCGGTCGCCTCACTGACCTTCTCGGTAGCCGCGAGCAGGTCGACGCCGGTCAGCAGATCGAGTTCGCCCGCCAGCACGAGGTAGGCGACCGGGCCCTCCCATCGATCGGTGATCGTCAGCATCAACGCCCTCGCTCTCAGAACGCCGCGACCGACGGGCAGGGGCGCAGCCGCACCCAGACCCGCTTGCCGCCTTGGAACTCTTCCACGCCCCACCCTTCCGAGATGGCCTCGATGATCTGCAGTCCGAAGCCGCCGTTCTCGCCGGCCGCCCGTCGCCGGGGCACCACGGATGATCCGTCAGCCGCCTTGATCGTGACACCTTGCTCATGCGACTGCACACTCAGCTCGATGCAGCCGCCGCCGTGGCAGACGGCGTTGCTGACGATCTCGCTGACCAGCAGGTCGGCGTCGTCGAGCCAGCCGATGTCCGGAAGGTCCCAGGCCATCAGCATGTCTCGCACCAACGTGCGGGCCGCCGCCGGCGCGCGCAGGCCCAGCGGCAGGTCGAATCTCGCGGTCAATTCACTCAACGCCTTCACCTCCTTTGCGGTCGGCACGTCCGGTCCACAATGCCGGTACCCAGTCGACGGAGTTCTCATGCAAGTCAGGCGACGGTGACGGCGAGCGGGTGGTGATTCGGAGTCCGCTCAGATCCAGCCGCGCTGCTTCGCGCGTACGCCGGCTTGGAAGCGGTTCGCCGCCCCCAGGCGGCCCATGACCGCCGCGACCCGGGCGCGGAAGGTGCGTACCGAGATCCCCAGCGCCCGGGCGGCCGCCTCATCCTTGGCGTACACCGCGAGCTGTTGCAGCACCGCCAGCTCGGATTCGGTCGGGCCGGCCGGTTCGGGTTCCAGCTCGGCGGATCGGCGCCAGGTGTGCTCGAACAGGTCGACGAGGATGGCGACCATGCCCGGCTGACGCACCATCAGCGCACCTGATTCCGCCTCGCCGGGCGTGATCGGCACGAACGCCACCGCCCGGTCGACGACGATCAGCGGGTGCAGTTCGTCGCCGGTGATCCGGTGCCGGTCGCCGGCCCGGTGGATCGTCAGCAGATACTCGGCGATCGCCGGGACGGCCATCATGTCGCGATGGACGATCGTGCGGTACGCGGTCCCGCGTTCGAGCCCGAGCAAGGTGCGTTCGAGGATGCCGGAGGCGAGGTCGGGCCGATCCCGGTGCATGGCGAGGATCTCGTCGGCGTCCTGAGTGGTCTGCCAGATGCGTTGCTGGGCCGCCGGCCGGCCATCGATCCGCTCGATCTGCTCGGCGGTGTCGCTCTCGTCGGCCGTGGGAAGCTCGGCGAGCAGAGACGACACCGACGTCCGCGCGCCGTGGATCTGAGCGATCTCCTCGTCCAGTTCGCCGAGCCGCCGACCGATCAGCCGCTCGATCGCCGTACGCGGATCGGCCGCCGCGGGCATGCCGTCGGCGGTCACGGTGACCAGGCCCAGCACCGTCAGACGGCGTACCGATTCCGGGGGCAGATCGGCGGCCGGATCGCGGAGCAGGGTCCGATAGGCCAGCTCGTCGTCGGCGGCGACGCCCAGTCCGCGCATGCTCACCCGCCAGAATCTACCGCCTGCCGCCTGCAGCAAGTTCCCCGGCCGATGCAGCTTGCTGAAGCGCCGAAGCCTGGCGGCAGAGCCGCTCACGCGGCCAGAGTGACTGCCATGAAGGTGTTGATCTGTGGAGCGGGGATCGCCGGTCTGGCCACGGCGTACTGGTTGCACCGGCACGGGTGGGAGCCGACGGTCGTCGAGCGGGCTCCGGAACTCCGGGACGGCGGCTACAAGGTTGATATCCGCGGGACCGCCGTGGACGTGGTGGAGCGCATGGGACTCCAGGACGCGATCCGCGACCGGGCCACCGCGATGCGAACCGCGACGCAATATGACGAACGTGGCCGCGCCGTAGCGGTGCTCGACGCGGAGCTGTTCGGCGGGCGGCACTCGGGCGACCTGGAGATCATGCGCGGCGACCTGACGCAGCTGCTGTACGAGCAGACCCGGCATCGTCTGGAGCACGTGTTCGGCGCCCACGTCGTGGCCGCCGAACAGGACGACGCCCAGGTTCGCGTCGCCTTCGCGTCCGGCGAGGAGCGCGAGTTCGACTTCGTGATCGGCGCGGACGGCGTGCACTCCAGCACTCGGCGGCTGTGTTTCGGGGACACCGTCCCGCACAGCCTCGGCCATCACATCGCCATCTACACCGTGCCGAATCATCTCGGCCTGGACCGGCAGGAGGCGGTGCACCTGGCCCCCGGCCGCACGGTCAACGTCTACAGCACCGGCGGGCCATCAGCCAAAGCGCTGTTCCTGTTCGCCGGCCCGGAATCGAACGTCGACCCCCGGACGTTTCTCGCCGACTCGGTCGCCGGGATGGGCTGGGAGGTGCCCCGCCTGATCGGGTACGCCGCCGACGCGCCCGACTTCTACCTCGACACCCTCGCGCAGGTCCGGCTGGATTCGTGGTCGAAGGGCCGGATCGCGCTCGTCGGCGACGCGGCCTTCTGCCCGTCGCCCGCCTCCGGCCAGGGCACCAGCCTCGCCCTCGTCGGCGCGTACGCCCTGGCCGGTGAGCTGGCCGCGAATCCGGCCGGCGGGTTCGCGGCCTATGAGGCGCAGCTGCGCGACTTCGTCGCCAAGAATCAGGCACTGGCCGCCGGCAACCTCCGGGGCATGGTCGTGGGATCGGCGTTCGGCGTGTGGGCGCAGACCCGAATGATGAGGCTGCTACCGCACCTGCCCGGCCATCGGGCGATCATCGGCCGGGTCGCCGACACCATCCACGAGGCGGCCACCGCCGTCACGCTCCGAGACTACTGACCGGTGCGCCTCCGGATGGTGGCGCCGATCGTCAGCACGAGTCCGAGCAGGATCGCCGTCAGACCGGTGGCGGCGATCGGCAGCAACGGCGTACCGGTCTGAGCCAGGTCGTCCCCGCCACCGCTGGTGCTGCCGCTCGGGCTGGGCGCCGGCGGCGTGGGCGCGGGGAACGTGTTCGTCACGGTGCCGGTGATCGGCTTCGCGGTGGCGTCCCAGGGCACGACGACGGTGATCGGCTTGTCCTGCCCGTGATCGGAGAGCGCGCCCTTGCTGTCGCTCTCGTAGAGGACGCAGGTGGCGTTCGCGGAGACGTCCTTCAGCTCGAACGGGTCGCCGGTGTCGAACTCCGCCGTCCCCTCCCGGATCACGACCGGGTCACCGGTGTCCGGCGTGACCGTGCAGGTGTAGGTGAGCTGGAACGGGCCAGGTGAACCGGTTGCGCCGGGTTCGACGACGGTCTTCTTCGTGATCTCCACGTTGCCGAAGACCAGGCCGACGCCGACCTTCTGCGGCTCGACCGCGCCGAGCTGTTCGTCGTTGCTGTCCCCTGCTCGCTGCTGCGCCCCGCTCCGAGCGATCTTGTGCTTGCCTGCCTTCTGCTGCTGGACGGTCCGGTGCTTGCCTGCCTTCTGATGCTCGGCGGTCCGGGCGGCCTGCTGCGTCCCGCCCGGAATGTTGATCAGTTCGGTGTGACCGAACGAGTTCCACGCGATCGACGGGCTGACCCGGTCGGCGAGGTCGGGCGGCGAAGTCATCGTCCAGACGACGTCGAACGACTTGCCCGGGGCGAGGCCGGGATCGGCGAATTCGGCGTACATCTGGAAGCCGGTCGCGTCGGCGTCGAAGTCCGGCGTCCAGTCACCGGCGGCGCAGGTGGCCGGCGGGTACAGGTCGTCGGTGCACACCGGGTCGTCCGCGGTGTAGGTCAGGTCGGCGGAGATCGGGTCGGCGTCGCCGACCGGGACGACGCTCGGCGCGGCGACCAGGCGTGGGCGTACGTCCCACATCGTTCCGCGGTCGGCCGGGTCGATGACGCCGGTGTCCCCCGGCTTCGGCAGCACGTCCACCAGGCGGGAGTCCCGCGCCGGATAGGTGCCGTTGTTCGTCAGCCGCGCCAGGTAGGTGTGGTTCTGCCCCGGGTAGGTCAACGCGACGCACGGGTAGTGGGTGAACTGGACGCTCTCCCGGACCAGGTGTGGGCACTGTGGATCGTCGAGGGCGACGTACTCCTTGGTCCGGGTGTCGTACAGCCCGAGGTCGGGGTTGCCCGCGATCCATTTGACGGCGCGGAACGAGGCTCCCGCCGTCGTGGTCAGGTCGGCGCTGGCGGTGCAGTTCAAGCCGGGAAGGAACGGGTCGCCGGTGACCTGCCCGTCGGGCGGGCTGTCGCTGCAGTCGAACTCGTCGGTGCTGGACGAACCGGCCCCCATCGTGTTGGTGATGGACTCACCCGCTGAGGCGCCGGGCGCCATGCGTACGCCGATCCGGATGACCAGGACGCTCGACGGCGCGAACAGGCCGGGGAACTTCCACACCAGACGCGTGACGCGGCCGGTGTCGTCGGTCTCGGCGGTGAACTCCTCCGGCCCGGGCGGCTGGGTGCCGTCGGGGACGTCGAACTGCTGGATGGCGTACGGCTGGCCGTTGACCCCGGCGTCATCGAACTCGAGCCAGGCCGGGATGGGGTCGGAGACTTCGAGGTCGGGCAGCGCGGCGGTGCCGGTGCTCTTGACGGTCAGATCGAGGAATCCGGTCTGGCCGGGGGCCAGGCTCGCCGAGCCGACGACCGCCTTGTCCACGTCGATCGCCGGGCGGCCCTCCGTCACGGTCAGGTCGGCCGTCACCGGCGGGATGTCGAACTGGCCGCCGAGGCTGGTCAGCGCCTCACCGCTGCCGTCGGCGGTGTCCACGTAGGTGCCGAGCACCGGATCGCCGGTCTCCCGATCGGTCGCCCGGGGCGTGACCGTGAAGCACACCGACGCCTGTACGCACGGCCCGCTCGTCGGGAAGTTCTCACCGGGCAGCAGGTTGAAGCCGTCGTGCGCCGGATCCGAGGAGGTGAACGTGACTCGGATGCCCTGTACGTCGCCGGCTGCCACACCGCCCGGCAACGGGGGCGGGTTCGTCGCGGTGGGCGTACCGGTGATCCAGGTTCCGGCGGCGCACCCGGTCGTGCAGACGTCGAATTGGACCCGGTCCGCCCCAGGCGGGAACGACACGCCCTGCAAGGCGACGAAGTCGAACGACCGGAAGAAGTCCGAGCCCGCCCCGTCGTCGTCGAAGTCGGTGATGGTCAACGACTTCAGGTGGGTGTTGCCGGTGTTGGCGATCCGTAGCTTGACCGTGGCCAGCTGCGGATCAAGGCCGGGCGTGGGCCGGGGCACGTCGCCGGGCTCGATGAACTTCTGCAGGCTGGCCGCGCTGCGGGGCGGACTGGTCACCACGTTGGGCGCGCACGAGGTCGAGTCCTCGACGCTCCCATTGATCGCCGGGCCGCCCCCGGCCAGGATCAGGTAGCACTGCTTGATCGTGACGCTGTCGGTGACGCCTTCCCGCCGTTCGACCTCGATGGTCAGGTTGCAGTCGGCTCCGGCGGGCAGCGTGTCGGCTCGGACGAAGAAGCCGCGGGCGGCGTCGAGCTGCTCCGGGGTGGCCGTGGCGTACGGGACCTGCTGCGGCGCTCCGGGCGGGTTCGGGATCAGCAGCACGATGTCGGCCGGATTGTCCGGGCAGGATCCGGTGATCGAATTGATCTTCGCTACGGAGAACGGCTGGGTGTCGTCCGTGAGGTCCTCGACGTTCGGCGGGTCGACCAGGACGAAGTCGTTGAGGGCGTTGCCGTCGTTGTGGAAGCTGATCGTGTAGTCGATCGGGGTGTCTTCGGGCAGTTCCTGCTGGCTCACCGACTTGGTGCCCGGCCCGGACGGCCGGCCGCCGGTGGTCACGGTCAAGTCGCCGCAGGCGGTCGCGGTCGCCGAGGTCGAGCCGTTGCCGGTGTTGACGGCGTTCGCGTCGGCGCAGTTGGTGAACGGCGAGTCGGCGGGCACGGCGTTGTCGTCGAGCGTGCCGTGGAAGTCCAGCCCCGCGGTCGCGTTCGGATCGATCGCGGCGGTGCCGGGCGGGCTCGCGTACACGGCCTCGATCGAGGTGACCTTCATGCTCGCGTCGTCGGGACCCGCGGCCGGGCAGGTGAAGTCGGCCGGGCGGTTCAGCTCGACCGTCGTGGGCGGGCTGGTCAGGTCCTTGGTCACGGTCGACCCGTCGGCACAGGTGATCGTCACGTGGGCGGTCGCGGCGCCGTCCGGAAACCTCAGCCGGATCTGCGTCAGGTCCGTCACGCTCAGCCCGCTCTGCGGATCGGAGGCGGACGGCTCACGGACGGTCATCGTCTCGACTGGGAACGGCGAGGTGTTCGTCGCCGTGACGTCCGCCGAAACCGGCCAGCGGCGCTGTGCGGGCGCGCTCGGCGGATTGTCGGCCACATAGTCGCCGTCCTGGTCGGCGAACCAACTCTTGGACACGTCCACCTTGGCGATGTTCGGCACGATCTGATACGTGTCGCTGGCCGGGTCGCCCGTGGTCGTCCCGTCGTCGTTGGTGACCGACGGGGTGGCCGAGTCGGTGACCGTCTGCGTCTGGGTCGGCTCGATCGTGCTGCCGTCGACCCGTTCGGTGTCGCGCAGCTTCAGGGTGAACGCGACGCTGCCGGAGGCATCGTTGGGCAGCGGATCACCGGTCGAACTGGAGAACACGAACTGGACTCCGGTCACCGTGGACAGATCGACGCCCGCGTCGGCCTGAATCGGCGAACCTGTCTGCACCGCGCCGTCCGTCCAGGCCCCGCAGGCTTGGGCGTACGGGAGGGTGCAGTAGCGGATCTGGACCTGGTCGGCGCCGTCGGGATAGGTCACCGCGCCGAAGCCGGTCAGGTCGAAGTAGTTCCAGGGGTCGGTGGCCGGGTCCTCGTTCGTCTGGTCGGTCAGCGTCATGCTCGTCACGTCGGCGGCGCCGGTCGAGCTGTTCGTGATGCCGAGGGTGACCGTGCTTTCCTCGCCCGACTGGGCCAGCGCCGATCCGTCCTGCCAGTCCTTGGTCGCCTTCACGTCGACGGTCACCGGCACGTGCACCTTGACGTCGGCGTCGTCGCTGGCGGTCGGGGCGTTGTCGGCGGTGACCGTGGCCGTGTTCGGGACCACCGTCCCGTCCGGGACCTCGGTGTCCGCCGGCAGCGTCATACCGATCTGGACCGAGGACGAGTTGCCCGCCGGGATGGATGGCACCGTGAAGGTCAGTTCCCGGGTCGTCGCGTCGTAGGTGTAGGTGTACTGCGGAACCCCGGGGAACACCGTGCCGCCGGGCGGGTCGGTATCCGGCCCGCCGGACCAGGTGTAGGTGCCGGGCACGACGTTGGCCGTGAACTCCTCCGGCAACGTGTCGGTGACCGTGACGTTCTGGCAGTCCTCCGCGAGCGACGTGCAGTCGACGCGGATGACGTAGGTGAACGTTCCGCCCGGCTCGACGCCGTCCGCCGGCACCCCGGTCGTCGACTTGTCGATCCCGATGACCGCCGCGAAGGCCGGGGCCGCGGGGAGGACGACACCGCCGACCGCCACCGCCATCGCGGCGAACGCCGCCGCCGCTCGACGGAGCCGAGTGGACACTCGTGGCACGGAAACCCCCAGTTACCCCGAATCTACCTAATACACCTTTGAGGATCATTGCCGACATTTCAGCTACTGTCTGTAGCAACACGGATTCGGAGCGCAATTTTTCCGGAATCGGCACACAGCCTGGCACCGTCGTCGCCTTGACTCGCTTACATCGACGGCAATTAGTGTCAGGGAATCGACGAAAGGAACTTCGCTCATGAAGCGCCTATTAGGAACCGCCGTCGCCACGGCGCTCGCCTGCGCCGCATCGATCGTCTTCCTGGCCGCGCCGGCCAGCGCGGGCGTCCTCGACGTCACCTGCACGCCGCCGTCGAGCAACCTCAACCAATACGACCCGCCGCTCACGCTGACCCCACAGAGCGTGACCGTGTCCACCACGGCGCTCTACGGCCCGTGCGTCTCGGCGTCCCATCCGTCGATCACGTCCGGCACGCGTACCGCGTCGGTGACGACCACCAGTAGCTGCGCCGACCTGCTCGGGCCCGGGTCCATCACCTACACGATCACCTGGAACACCGGGCAGACCACGACGATCAGCAGCACCTTCACCCGCGCCGTGGCCGGTGCCGTCTACACGGTCGTGGCCACCGGAGTCGTGACGTCCGGCCTGTTCGCCGGGGACACAGTGGTCACCAACTTCACCGGCCCCGCCACCGACATCACCCTGTGCACCCTCGGCTTGGGCTCGGTGAGTTCGATCAGCACCCTCGGAACGCTGGAGATCACTTCGCTCTAGGACGCGTACGCGGTCAGGTGATGGTCACCGTCAGCGTGCTGGTCTGCTGCGCGACGCTGGAGCCAAGGCAGCTCAGCACGTCCAGATCGGGATAGGCCGCGATCCGCTCCGACAGCGCGCCTTCGGCGTACCCGTCGGTGACGGTGCCGGTCGAGGTGACGATGAGCTGATTGGCGGCGGGCACCACGGTGGTCACCGGATAGGCGATCGTGCTGGTGCCGCCGCCAGCACCAGCGCACTCACTAGCCGGGCGATACGCGCCATCACGGCCGCCTTCCCTCACCGGATCGGTGGGTCGAGCGTAAAACCGCACGGTACGCGCATTTGAATGCCTCTTGCCCGATCTACCCCGATCGGGTGGTGGCCAGCCAACGGGTGCCGGCGTCCACGGCTTCCTCCAGCGCGTGGAAGACGGTGTTGTCGGCGGCGAAGACGCTGTCCGGGCCGAGCGTCGCGGCGAATCGCGTCTCCCGCAGCGTACGCGCCAGGACCGGGTTGACCCCGGCGAGCAGGAGCCGGCCGCCGACTTCGCGCAAGTCCTTGGCGTGCCGTTCGAGCACCGTCATCATCGTGGCCGACGGGATGTCCGCGACCTCCCGCATCGACAGGATGAGCACCGGGGATCGGGCGGTCGTGACGTCCGGCCACTGCTGGTCGATCCGGGGCAGTTCGGCGAAGAGGCTGACGCCGCCGTAGTGGAGCACGGTGACTTCGTGACTGGGCAGCTGTGCGGGCACCGCGGCGGTCTGCCACTTGCCGTCGGGCTGCCGGACGAGGGCGATCAGCCGGGCCTGGCGGGCAGCCTGCACGCAGTACAGGAGCAGGGACAGCACCGCGCCGAGGATGATGGCCTGCTGCAACGGCAGGCCGGTGGTCGCGAGGAAGGTGACGGCCATCGCGGCGGTCGACAGCTTGGACGTACGCCACACCAGCGCCACGTCGCGCCGGCGGCCGTAGATGATCTCCGCGCCGACGACCATGATGAGCCCGCCGATGACGGGCATCGGGATGTGCTCCGCCAAAGGTGCGAAGGCCAGCACGATCAGCGCCAGCCACACCCCGGAGAAGATCCCGGACCAGCGGGTCTGCGCACCGGCCGAGACCGACACCCCGGTCCGCGACAGCGAACCGCCGACCGGCAGCGACTGGAACAGTCCACCCGCGACATTTGCCAGGCCCTGGCTGATGAAGTCGCTGTTGGTGTCGGTACGCGACCGGTCGGGGTTCGGCACGGTCGGGCCGATGCTGGCCGCCTGAGCCAACGCGACCAGGGCGATGGCCACCGATCCCCCGGCCAACGCGGGCATGCTGCCCCAGTCCGGCAGCGTGAGCTTCGGCAACGCGGACGGGATGTCCGCGATGTCGGACACCAGCTCGACATGGGTGCCGAGAATCGCCACCACCGCGCTCACCACCACCATCGCGGCGAGGAGGGCCACAGTCCGCAGACGGCGTACCGCATGAGCCACGGCCCAGACCACGACGGTGCCGGCGCTGACCGCGACGGCCGCGCCCTGCCAGGAACCGATGTGCGCGAGTGAATTCCCCAGCTGGACCAGCTTGTTGCCGCCTTGGGGCTGGTAGCCGGTGGCGTCCTTCAGGACGCCGACGATGATCTGCACCGCGATGCCGATGGAGAAGCCGGTCATCACCGCGTGCGAGACGAAGTTGAGCACCACGCCCAGTCGCAGTACGCCCAGCAGCAGCATCACCACGCCGGTCAGCACGGCCAGCGCGGCGATGTTGCCGGTGGTGAAGTCGAGCTTCGCGTTCGTGAACACGCTGTTGGCGGTCAGCGCGACCGCACTGGTCAGCGTGGTCACCATGAGGACCGTGCGCGCCGTCAGCGAGCCGACGATCGCCGGCACCACTCCGGCGAACAGCCCGGCGATGGGGTTGAAGCCCGCGATGGACGCGTAGGCCATGCCCTCGGGGATGCTGAACAGCCCGGTCACCAGTCCTGCGGCCGCGTCCGCCCAGCGTGGCCGGCCCAGGCGCAGGTTCACGGCTCGATGATGTTGAAGTTCGGATCGCCCGGGTCCAGCACGCCCATCAACTGCTGCAGAACCGCGGTGTCGCCGTCGAGCGCCAGCCCGTTCGCCTTCGCCTTCGCAAGGTCGCCGAGCGCGAGGTACGGCAGCGCGGACCGGGGAACGGTCGCGGTGAGGCCGACGTCGCCCTGACCGTCCTGCACATAGGAGAAGACGCCGTTGCGAAGCGTGGTGCGGAACGACTTGCCGTGGTCGGGGAACCGCCAGCCGACGGCCAGATCGAGATCCCACGCCTTCGGGCCGTCGACCTGTACCGCGAGGGCGTCGAAGAACATCTCCGGCGGCAGTTCGGCCAGCACATCGGGGGCGTTGGTCTCGGTCGGCGTACCGAAGTTGCCCTGCCGCAGCTCGTAAGCGCCGGACAGGTAGACGTTGCGCCAGGTGCCGTTCTCGACGCCGAAGCCGAGCTGCTCCAAGACGTCGGCCAGCAGCGTACGCGCGGGCTTGTGGTCCGGCTCGGCGAACACGACGTGATCGAGCACCTGTGCCGCCCAGCGCAGGTCGCCACTGTCTGCCGAGGCGCGAGCCTTCTCGACGACCACGTCCGCGCCGCCCATGAAGTCGACGTACCGGCTAGCGGCCTCCTGCGGCGGATGCTGCCACAGCCGGGCCGGGTTGCCGTCGTACCAGCCCATGTAGCGCTGGTAGATCGCCTTGACGTTGTGACTGACCGACCCGTAGTAACCGTGGGTGTGCCACGCCTTCTGCAGCTCCGGGGGCATCTGCGCCTGCATCAGCTCGGCGATCTCGATCCCGGTCAACCCCTTGTTGATCATCCGGACGGTCTGGTCGTGCAGGTACGCGTACAGGTCGCGCTGGAGGCTGAGGAACTCCACGACGTTGTCCGCGCCCCAGGTCGGCCAGTGGTGCGAGGCGAACACGACGTCGACCTGCCCGGCGAACAACTCGATCGCCTCGGTCAGGTACCGGGCCCAGGCGTGCGGATCGCGTACCACCGCGCCACGCAAGGTGAGCAGGTTGTGCAGCGTGTGGGTGGCGTTCTCCGCCATGCACAACGCCCGCCGGTCCGGGAACAGGAAGTGCATCTCCGCGGGCGCTTCGGTGCCTGGAGCCAGCTGGAACACGATCCGCACGCCGTCGACGGTCAGCGCCTGGCCGGTCTCGGTGATGTCGACCGTCGGCTTGATCAAGGAGACCAGACCGGTCGAGGTCGTCTGCCCC
This sequence comes from Hamadaea sp. NPDC051192, assembly GCF_040682475.1. Lineage (NCBI taxonomy): Bacteria > Bacillati > Actinomycetota > Actinomycetes > Micromonosporales > Micromonosporaceae > Hamadaea > Hamadaea sp. NPDC051192. The sequence continues at coordinate 19,005 of NZ_JBFBAZ010000054.1, read as the reverse complement.
AGGCCCGCCCCGACCTGACCCTGCGGGCCACGCGGCAGCGCCGCCCCGTACATGTAGCCCGCCCGGCGAGCCATCGCCGTGCCCGCGTACACGTTCTCGGAGATCGCATGTTCGAGGAAGCCCTCCGGCGCGATGATCGGCACCCGCCCGGACGCCACATCCTCCTCGGTCACGACGCCCTTGACCCCGCCGAAGTGGTCGACGTGACTGTGCGTGTAGATGACTCCGGTGACCGGCCGCTCGCCCCGGTTGGCGCGGTACAACGCCAGCGCCGCTGCGGCCGTCTCCACGGAGATCAGCGGGTCGATCACGATGACTCCGGTCTCGCCCTCGACGAACGAGATGTTCGACAGGTCCAGGCCGCGTACCTGGTAGATGCCCTCGGTGACCTCGAACAGGCCCTGTTTGGCCACCAGCGTCGACTGCCGCCACAGGCTCGGATGGACGGTCTCGGCCGCGTCTCCGGTCAGAAACGACGTGTACGCGTCGTTGTCCCACACGACTTCGCCACCGTCGTTCCGCACGATCGCCGGATCCAGGGCGGCGATCAGGCCCCGATCGGCGTCGTCGAAGTCCCGGCGGTCGGCGTACGCGAAGATCATCTCACCTGTCGTCATTGCCCCAGGGTATTGGTCCGTTTTGCCCGGTGTGATGGTATTCGCGAAAAGCCGGGCGTCTCAGTCACTGAGACGTCGGTGGCCGACACGTCGGCGACTGATCAGCGTGAGGAACGCGCCGAAGACGAGAGCAGCCGCGCCGAGTTCCAGGTGGAGGCCGATGGGCGCCCCCGTAACGCTCAGCTGATCGGGGCCACCCGGTCCGGCGGAGACACCGGGCGACGTCGGCAGTGCGGGGATGTCCCAGACGTAGTCCTCGACCTCGCCCGCACCGCCGAATCCGATCGGGCTGATCTCGGCCGCACGCGCCAGCCGTGACGTCAGCATCCTCGCCACGGTTGCGCCGCCGGCCGTGTGCGCAGCCGATGATGTCGCGTCGGCGGCCGTGAGCGGCACCTTGACTGTGCCGGTCGTGACGGTGGCATCCCCGGTCGCAGTGGCGGCATCGCCGGTCGCGGTAACGGCGTCGCCGAAGAGCCGGAGCCGCAGCCGCAGCACTTCGCCGCCGTTGAGGCGTACCGGCCAGCTCAGCGTGTAGATCGCCGGACCTCCGGCCGCCGCGACCGTCACCTGTTGCACTTCTCCGCTGCCGAACGTCGCGTCACCGTCGGAATCCACCCAGCCGGCCAGCACGGCGTCGGACTCCCCAGTGTTGGTCGCCCGCACGTCCACGCTCAGCCGGTCGCTGCCCGCGGTCGCGCCGCGTACGGCGACGATTCCGTCGTCTCGGTCGCCGTCGGCCTGCACTGAGGGCCGGCCGTCGGTGTCGGCGGTGACGGTCTCGCCCAGGCGCAAGGTCGCGGTGATCCGGTGGTACGCACCACCGGCCGCCCGCGTCGTCCGATAGCTGTCGGGCAGATCGCCGAAGTCGAGCCGGGGCGCGTCGACCACGGTCGTGCACTCGTCGCCCGGATCGGCGGGGTCGCACGGCGATCCCGGCGGCCCGGTGACGGCGTTGACGAGCTTGTCGTCGCCGACCGGCCACGGATCGCCGACCGTCACGGAATACGTCAGCGTCACGGTCGCGCCGGCCGGAACGTCACCCGTCCAGGACAACGTCGGCTGCGCGTACGCGACCTCGCCGCTGTCCGCCACGGCGTCCTCGTTGTACGTGGCGTCGTCCAGGACGCCGGACAAGTCGTCGGAGATCGCGTACGCGGGATAAGCGGCCTTCCCCGAGTTGGTGATCGCGACGGTGTAGACGACCTTCTGCCCGGGGCGGGCGGCGGTGGTGTCGACCGTCTTGGTCACCGCGACGTCGGCCCGGGGTACGCGCTCCCGGCAGGCCGGATCGGCCGACCCGGTCGCGCAGTTCGATCCCGGCGGTCCGGTGACCGTGTTGACCAGGACGCGATCCCCGGTGTCGGGATCGTCGACGGTGACCGAGTAGGTGATCGTGACGGTCGCCCCGGCGGCGATGTCACCGGTCCACGTCAGCGTCGGCGCTTCGTAGCCGATCTTCCCGGCGTCGGCCGTCGCGTCCCCGTTGTACGCCGCGTCGTCCAAGACCTGCGACAGATCGTCGCCGACCTCGGCGGCCGGATAGTCGGCGGTGCCGATGTTGGTGACCGTGACGGTGTAGGTGACCGTCGTCCCACCCGGCAGCGGCCCGAGGGCCTGGCCATCGCTGGACTTGGTGATGAGCAGCTGCGCGACAGGCAGATCCGGCGGCCCGCAAAACTGGTCCGGCGGGCAGTTCGACGGGCTCGGGCCGATGACTCCGTTGGCGAGCCGGTGGTCGCCGGAGCCGGTGACCGTCACCGAGTAGGTGATCCGGACGGTCGCGCCGGCGGCCACCTCGCCGGACCAGGTCACCGTCGGCTGCGCGTACGCCGCCTGCCCCCTGTCGGCGGTGACGTCGCCGTTGTAGGTCGCGTCGTCCAGCACGCGGCTGAGATCGTCGGAGATCGTGGCGTCCGGATAAGCGGCGGTGCCCGGGTTGGTGAGCGTGATGGTGTACGCCACCGTCGCGCCGCGCGTCAGCGGGGTGGCCGACGGATCGGCCTTCTTGGCGATCACGAGGTCGGCGATGTTCGCCGTGGTGGAACAGCTCGGGTCGGCCGAACCTGGCGCGCAGTTGGAGCCGGACGGGCCGGTCACCGTGTTCTTCAAGACCCGGTCGCCGCCGGAGTCGTTCACGACGACCGAATAGGTGACGGTGACCGGCGTACCGGGGGTGACGTCGCCGGTCCAGGTCAGCTTGGGGCTCTCGAAGCCGACCGCCCCGGCGTCGGCGGCGCCGTCACCGGCGTACGCCGCGTCGTCGAGGACTCCGGACAGGTCGTCGGTGATCGTCACGTCGTCGGCGGCGCCGATCCCGGAGTTCGTGACGGTCAGTGTGTAGGTCACCCGGTCGCCCGGCTTGACCGGGGTTGCGGCGTCCGAAGTCTTGACGATCTTCAGCTTCGCCGGGCCGACAGTGGTCGTGCAGCCGGGCTCTGTCCCGGTGGGACAGTTGGACTCGTCCGATCCGCTGACCTGATTGGTCAGTACGCCGTCGCCGCTGCCGGGATCGTCCAGCGTGATCGAATAGGTGATCGTGGCCGAACCGCCGACACCGAGCGTCCCCGTCCAGGACAGCTTGGGCTCGGCGTACGCCGATTCGCCGACGTCGGCGACCACGTCGTCGCCGAAGGACGCGTCGTCCAGCACGCCGCTCAGGTCGTCGGTCACGGTGGCGTCGACCGGCACCGGACCGGTGTTGACGACCGTCACGGTGTAGGTGACCTGCTCCCCCGGCTTGACCGCGGTTCCCGACGGCGGCGAGGAGACCTTGCTGATCGTGTAGGAGGGATCGGTGAAGACGACGGTCGCGCAGTCCGGCGGGTTGACGCCGACCAGTACCGAGGTGTTGGCCGCGCAGTTGCGGTAGGACCCCTTCGGCGCGGTGACGGCGACGCTCAGGGTGCACGAAGCCTGCTCGGCTTTCAGATCGCCGGCGAGGCCGACACTGGTTCCTCCGGCCGTCGCCGTGACCGCGCCGCCGGCGCAGGTGGTCGAGGTCGTCACCGGGCCGGCCACGGTCATCCCGCCGGGCAGCGTGTCGGTGAACGACCAGCCCGGCTTGGCCAGCAGATCCGAGGTGTTCGTGATCGTGAAGGTCAACGTGGTGGTACCGCCCGAGGCGACTGCCGCCGGGCTGAACGCCTTGTCGATCTGCGGCGTGACGTCGACCAGCCGGATGTCGTCGAAGGCGGCGTCGTTGCCGGCATTACTGCCGTTTCCGTTGGTCATCCGGATGCCGGCCGCGTCGCCGGTGAACAGGATCGGACTGTCGGCGTAACCGCGTACGGCCTTCGCCGTCCCGCCGCTGTCGGTGGCGTAGCTCTTCGCGTTCGCATCGGTGCACGGGTTGATCGGCTTGGTGGTCAGCGACGTCGCGGCGGAGCCGTTCAGCAGCGCGAAACTCAGCCTCGGGGCGGACACCGAGCAGTTGAACGCGACCGAGTTGACGGAGAACGTCAGGAACCGGTTCGACGCGGTCAGCGGGATGGGTTTCGCCGTCTCGAACTCCACGCTTCCGGCCGCCGGAGCGGTCCAGGTGAAGGCGGCGACGGCGTGGTTTCGAGTCGAGTCCGCTGAACCGTTGAACTTGCCCAGCACGTCGGCGAGATCGCGAGTCTGGTTCCAGAACTTCGTGCTGTCGCCACAGTCGGCGATACCGGGCGCGTACCCGGCCGAGGCCGCGCTGTCGTCGAGCACCCAGCCGTTGCAGCCCTTGAGCCAACCCGCGTGCGCGGTGTAGGTCTGTGCCAGCGGCGCCGCCCCGGTGTATCCGGTGAGGCGGATCGGCGTACCGGCCGGATCGTTCTCGAAGTCCTCCGCGTAGATGACCGCCGGCTCCTGCGGCACGCCCGGCGTACCGGCCGCGCGGGCGATCCGCCCGGAGGAAGCGGCGGCCGCCGCAGTCGGGGTCGGCGTGACCGCCAGCAGCAGGCCGAACGCGAGCGCGACCCGGGACGCCGGACGCAGGAATTGCACAATGGACACGTAGATGATCTACCATGCGCAAATCCGACAAAGCGTGCCGACACGCCCGGGATCGCTACCGCCCGGTCCCCACTGCCCCAGGTCTTGCCGGGCCGCGCTCGCCCGGCCAAGATTGTCGGCAGCATGAGAGTTGTCCTACAGGAGAGCACGCGGCTGGGTTACGCCGCGGACAGTCTGGCCGGCCTGTCGGTCGGCGACGCGCTGGGAGCGCAATACTTCATGGTCGGCCGCCGGGTCGACGATCTACTGAACGGAATCATTCCGCCGCCGGTCTGGGAGTGGACCGACGACACCGAGATGGCCTGCTCGGTCTACTGGCTACTGCTCGAGAAGCGGTCGATCGACCAGGACCTGCTGGCCGAGGTCTTCGCCGAACGCTGCGAACCGAATCGCGGCTACGGCGTCGGCGCCTTCGTGATCCTGCATGGCATCCGGCAGGGCTTACCGTGGCGCGACGCCGCCGCTGCGGCCTTCAACGGCGAAGGCTCGTGCGGTAACGGGGCCGCGATGCGCGTCGCGCCGCTGGGTGCGTACCACGTGGGCGAACCGGAGCGCGCCGCCGCCCAGGCCGCGCTGTCCGCGCAAGTCACCCACGCGCACGCCGAGGGGGTGGCTGGGGCCGTCGCGGTCGCGGTGGCCGCGAGTCTCGCGGCCTCTGGTCGAATCTCAGGGGTACGCCCGAAGCCCGGCCCGTTCCTGGACGCGGTGCTGGCGCGAACCCCGGAAAGCACGGTACGCAAAGGAATCGCGCGAGCAAGGCGCGCCTTGCACCTGCCGCCGGACGAGGTCGCCTACGAGCTAGGCAACGGCAGCCTCGTCACCGCGCAGGACACGGTGCCCTTCACAATGTGGGCGGCGGCCAAGCACCTCGACGACTACCCCGAGGCGATCCGCACCTGCGTACGCGTCGGCGGCGACATCGACACCACAGCCGCGATCGTCGGCGGCGTCGTCGCCTCGTACACCGGCGTGGACGGCATCCCGGCGACCTGGCTGGCGGCGCGGGAGCCACTGCCGACCTGGCTCAACGAAACCCTCTAGGCGTCGCGGCGGCGAGATGGCGCCGAACGCGGCCGGATGCTACCAGGCGTACGCGTCGCGCGGGCTGTCGTGCGGCAGCCCGCGCGACGGCCTCGGGGAAACCCGGAAAGTTGGGCAAGGCCGCCCGTCGTCTGCGCCGCAGCGCGACCATGAGGTCATGGGCTGGAAATTCAATTCGCCACCAGGATGGCCGGAACCGCCGCCCGGATGGACACCGCCCGAGGGTTGGGTTCCCGATCCGTCGTGGCCGCCGATGCCACCAGGATGGCAACTCTGGGTGGAGGAGCCACCGACCGCCGCTCCGGGCACGCCGGTGTCGCCGACAGCGCCCGGCACTCCACCGCAGTACACGGCGCCTGCGCCACCTGCACCGCCTCCACCGGCGAAGAAGCATCGAGGTTGGCTATGGGCCGGGCTCGCCACCGCCGCCGTCGCTGTCGTCGCGTGCTGCGGCATCGCGTTGGTGAGCACCATGTCCGACGACAAGAAGGACGACTCCGGATCCGGGTCGTCAGCGCCCCCGGCGGATGCGAAGCAGGGAACCGCTGGACTCGGCGATCCGGTCCGTGACGGCAAGTTCGAGTTCGTGGTGAACAACGTCGAGTGCGATGTCGCAACGGTCGGCGAAGACCCGGTCAGCAAGACGGCGCAAGGCCAGTTCTGTCTCGTCAACCTGTCGGTGAAGAACATCGGTGACGAGCCGCAGACCATGTCGGACGCGAATCAGTCGGCCGTCGGATCCAACGGGGCCGCGTACAACGCGGACACGGAAGCGGGACTGTTGGCGAACGACACGAATTCCCAAGTCTGGCTCACTGACATCAATCCGGGAAACCAGGTCACCGGGATGCTGGTCTTCGATGTTCCGAAGGACGTCGATCTGACGACCCTGACGCTGCACGACTCGGCATTCTCCGGTGGGGTTGAGGTAAACGTGAAGTAGCACCGACGGCAGTGTGAATGACCCTCTGGTCATCGCGTCCCGACGCCTGCTTGGGTAAGGAAGGTCTGCAGCCGCTCGATCTCGTCGTCGAGGGCGTGCCGTTCGGCGGCGGGGAGCGGACGGAAGAGGTCGAGCCGCACGGCGCCGCCGGTGAGGCTCCACGTTCCGCAGACGAAGCCGTCGACCAGGACGGTCGGGCGTACTCGGGCCTGACCCGGCATGACATGCCGGCGATCGACGTCGCTGATGACTCGGGTCCGGTCGGCATGGCCGAGCAACAGGTTGTCGTACGCGGGTAGGAGGCGTACCGGTGCGGGCGTTTCCGCGTCCGGCAGCTCGCCGTCGGCCAGGTCGAACAGGGTCTGGCCGTCGGGTCCGGTGTGCCGGCGCAGGTCGGCCATCCCCGCGATGACCTCGCCCAGCCGGGTCAGCCCGCTCCAGGCTTGGACGTCGGCGGCGGTCGCCGGGCCGAAGGCGGCCAGGTAACGCCGGATCAGTTCTGGCATCGGCAGGGCGTCGCCGGTCGGGAAGGCCGTCACGGCGATGGAGGTCCGGCTGGCCCAGCTGCCCCAGGCCGCGGTCGCCAGATCGTGGACGAGCGGTACGCGCAGCTCGTATTCGCCGGCCAGGATCCGGCCGTCGCAGCCGGGGTGCCGGGTCGCGAGCTGCCGGGCGAGTTCTCGACGCGCGACGGTCCCGGCGGCTACCAGGGCATGTCCGTCGGTCAGCAGGACCTCGGTGGTCAGGCCGTTCCGATTACGCCGGAAGTAGGCCGAGCCGGCGGTGCGGTCGAGCACCGGTTGCACGAGGGGCCGCAGCCGACGGAAGTCGTCGGCTGCGGCGAGGTGCTGGGTGCTGCGCAACAGGCCCGATCGGACCACCCGCCGGTCGGCCAGCAGCGTGGTCAGATCGGCCGGGACGAACCCGTCGATCCGGCTCCACAGGCCGAGGTAGGGCCAGTTCGATTCCTGGGCCTGGAGCGCAACCAGTCGCCGGATCACCTCGATCGCCGGTTGGCCGGTACGGTCCAGCAAATGCTGACGATGCAGCAACGCCCGATTCAGCGCGCGGTGGGACAGCTGCGTCATGGTAGGCGTACCGAGACGTTGCCGCGGTATTCGCCGCGCAGCAGGGCCAGGAACGCGTCGGGCACTCCGTCGATGTCTGCCTCCACAGTGGTCTGCGGGTAGACGAAGGAGCCCTGGTCGAGCCAGGTGCGGAAGTGGGTGTGCCAGGCCGCGATCTGATCCGGCGTGTGGTAGCAGGAGAAGGGCATCAGCTCGACTTCCTTCGCCAGCGCGGCAGCGCGATCGGGCTCCGGAAAACGCTCAGCCGCATCGCCCAGCTGCGTGGACAACGAGCCGCACAACGCGAACCGCGCACCGGGACGGGCGACCTCCAACGCCGCGTCGTAGAGCGCGCCGCCGACGGTGTCGAAGAAGACCGTGATGCCTTCGGGAGCCAGTTCTCGCAGCGCCGCGACCGAGTCCTCGTGGTAGTCGAAGGCGGCGTCGAAGCCCAGCTCGCTCACCAGATAGTCGACCTTGGACCGGCTGCCGGCACTCCCGATCACCGTGGCCGCGCCGAGGTTGCGCGCGATCTGGCCGGCGAGGGAGCCGACCCCGCCGGCGGCGCCGGAGACGAACACGACGTCATCCGGGCCGACCTTGGCCACGTCGGCCATTCCGTAGTACGCCGTCGGGCCCTGGGCGAGGTGGAAACTCGGCTCGGCGTACGCGTCCCGGTCGAGTTTCAGGTAGGACGCGGCCGGGCCGGCCGAGTGCGTACTCCAGCCGCTCATCGACTGGACGAGATCCCCGGGACGCAGCTCCGGGCTGTCCGACCGCAGCACGGTGCCGACGGCGGTCACGCCGATGCGCTGGCCGGGCCGCCAACCCGGGATCGGCAGGTGGCAGTCGGCTCGCATGAGTTCCAGGTAGGTGGCGGCCAGACCCAGGTAGTCGGTACGCACGACGACTTCGGCGTCGCCGAGGTCGGTCTCCACGACCGTGAAGTCCGCACGCTGTGGGTAGCCGGTGATCTGGGCGGTCAGCTGAATCTCACGAGTGATCATGCTACCGAGCCTAAGCGGGCTTCCGGCCAGTTTTTGACCGGAAGTCATGGCAAGATCGCAACATGGCCAACACCAGCTCCCGTACGCTGCGTCTGCTCTCGTTGTTGCAGACTCACCGCCACTGGGCCGGCGTCGAGCTGGCTGATCGCCTCGGGATCTCGGAGCGCACCCTGCGTCGCGACGTCGACCGGCTTCGCGACCTCGGCTACCCGGTGCAGGCGTCGCGTGGCACCGACGGGGGTTACCAGCTCGCGCCCGGGGCCGTCCTGCCGCCGCTGCTGCTCGACGACGAGGAGGCGGTAGCCCTCGCGGTCGGCATGGGCGACGCCGCCCAAAGCGGGATCGCCGGGATCGAGGAGGCGGCCGTGCGTGCGCTGACCAAAGTGGTGCAGGTCCTGCCGCCCCGATTGCGTACGCGGGTGAACGCGCTGCGTGCGATGACGGTCTCCCCCAGCTCGTCCGGACCGGTCGTGCCGGCCGAGGTGCTGACTCTCATCGCCCAGGCGTGCCGGGACGAGGAGCGACTGCGTTTCCGGTACACCGCCCGAGGCGGGCCCGACACCGACCGCGAGGTCGAACCCCATCGCGTCGTCGCCCTGGGCGGCCGCTGGTACCTGGTCGCCTACGACCTGACCCGCCACGACTGGCGCAGCTTCCGCCTCGACCGGCTCGCCGAGCCCCATCGCACCGGCGCCCGATTCCGCCCTCGTCCGCTGCCCGCCGACGACCCAGCCGCCTTCGTCCGCGCAGCCTCCGGCGCGCCGGCCCCGCACACGGTCATCGCCTACGTTCACGCCTCCGCCGACCACGTACGCCGCATCGTCGGCCAGTGGGGCACGATCGAGCCCGTCGACGCCGGGCACTGCCGCCTCACCATGGTCTCCACCAGCCTCGACTGGCCGACCCAGGCGCTGGGCAACGTCGGAGCCGACTTCGACGTCCTCAGTCCGCCGGAGTTCGCCGACCACCTGCGGGACTGGGGTACCCGTTTCCTCCGTGCCGCCCAGCAGAAGGAACCGCGCGGAGACTCGTGATCCGGGTCATTTCCAAGTCGCCATGGCAACGTGGAAATGACCCGGATCAAGGGGATGCGGCGGTGATCGGGTGACCGAGGCGGGCCAATTCCAGCACCAGTGCGCCGATGTTCCAGGCGTCGTCGTCGCCACGGTGATGGCGGCCTTCCAGCGGCAGGCCGGTCTGGGCGAGCGCCTGGCTCATGCCGATCCCGCGTCGCAGCCCGAAGGCGTCGGCGAAGTGTTGCTTGATGTTGATGTGGCGGCTGCCGAACGGGTACGCCGCCCCGCCCGGACCGCATTGGCGCTCGAACTGACGGCGGTCGTACTCGCCCCAGCTGGCCCAGGTGCGGAAGCGGCCACGTAGGTCGCCGGCGAGCTGGGCGCACGCCGCCGAGAAGTCGAGGCCGCCGTCCACCTCGGACTGGGTGAGCCCGGTCAGCTCGGTGCAGAACGGGCTGACCCGGGATCGGCGGGGCCGCACGAGGATGCGAAAGCGCTCCGTACGCCGCCACTCCGCGGTGTCTACGACGCAGACGCCGATCTCGATGATCTCGCTCGACTCCCCGGCCGGCGGCCGGTCGGCCCAGCAGGTCGCCTCGACGTCGACGACGTTGACGAATCTTCCGAAGGCCTCCTCCACAGCAACGGAAGGTAGGCCTTCGGAAGTCCGCCCGGCAAGCGATATCAGCGGAACGCCGGTGCGTTGCGGCGCGCCCATTCGGCGAACGGTGTGCCGGGGCGGCCGAGGATGCGCTCCACGTCGGGGCTGATCTGCTGCTCCTCGGCGGTCGGCGTACCGAGGATGGCGAGCGTGCCCTCGGCCACCGGCGCGGGCATGAACTGCGTCATCTGCGCGTACGCCTCGTCGCGGGTCTGTTGGACGAACCGGATCGGCTCGCCGAGCGCGGCCTCGATGGCAGCGGCCCGCTGGCGGGGCGTGGTGAGCGCCGGTCCGGTCAGCACATAGGCCTGTCCTTTGTGTCCGTCCGAGGTCAGCACGGCCGCAGCGGTCGCGGCGACGTCGTCCGGGTCGATGAAGGGCAGGCCGACGTCGCCGAACGGGGAGGGAGCGACCCGGGCCGTCTTGATGGGCTGCACCCAGGCGTACGCGTTGGACGCGAGCCCGCCCGAACGCAGGACGGTCCAGTCGAGCCCCGATCCGGTCACCGCGTCCTCGAAGCGCGCCGCGTGGGCGTACGCGTCCGGACGGGTGCCCGCGCCCTGCGACGAGAGCAACACGATCCGGCGTACGCCCGCCGCCCGGGCCTCGGCGACGATGCCGTCCGGATCCTCCCCCGCGACCAGGAGGAACAGTGCGTCCGCGCCGTCGAGGGCCGGCCGCAGGCTCGCCGGGTCGGCCAGGTCGGCCGCCACCGCGCGTACGCCTTCGACGGAATCCGGCTGGATGCCGCGCGAGACGGCGGTGACGGCGTGGCCGGACGAGGAGACCAGGCGGACGAGGGTGCGGCCGACGTTGCCCGTGGCTCCGGTGATGACGATCATGGCGTGCTCCTAAGTTAGTTAGCTGACTTACTTGCCGGTGACGCTATCAACGCCGCTGGGCGGCGCGATACGATAAGTGAGATGGCTAACTCAGAACTGCCGCAGGCACGATCGTCTGCTAAACGCCGCCGCTTGTCCGCCGCCGCGGCGCAGGTGCTGCACCAGCGCGGGGTCGAGCGCACCACGATCGCCGACATCGCCCGGGCCGCCGACGTGCCGGTCGGGAACGTCTACTACTACTTCAAGACCAAGGACGACCTGGTCCACGCGGCCCTGGCCGAGCAGGCACAGTCGCTCGCCGAGCTGACCGCCGTCCTGGAGCAGGTCGCCGATCCGATCGACCGCCTCCGCGGGCTGGTCGACGCCTGGGTCGGTCAGCGCGACGTCGCGGCCCGCTACGGCTGCCCGACCGGCTCCCTGGCCACCGATGTCGGCAAGCGCGACGACGGCGACCTCGACGCCGAGGCCGGGCGGGTGATGCGGCTGTTGCTCGATTGGTGCGAGAAGCAGCTCGCCGAGGCGCGCGTGCCCGACGCGGCCGACCACGCGCTCACCCTCGTCTCGGCGTACCAAGGCATGAGCGTGATGGCCAACGCGTTGCGTGACCCGGAGGTCATGACCCGCGAAGGCGCGCGGCTGAACCGCTGGCTGGAGTCGCTCAGGACGTAGGCACCAGGCGGATGGTCGCGGCCCGCGAGTCCGGATTCACCACGCCCCCCACGATGTTCGCGCCATACCGGCCATATTTCGACGTGTACGCCTTGTCGATGCGGTCGTTGAGCGCCTTGCCGTCGTCCACGACGAACGAGACGTCCCGGTCGACGCCGCCGGAGCGGATGTGCCCGGCGTCGCGGACCTGCGTGCCCCGGAACCATTTCCCGGAGCGGCCGTGCATCGAGCGCACGTAGAGATCGTCGCCGTCCCGGACGACCCACATCGTCACCGGGTCTCGCAGCGTTCCGTCCCTCCGCTGGGACGCCAGCTCCAACTCGTCGGTGTGGTCGATCCGGTCCAGCTCTTCGGCCGTCCATCCAGACATCGCATCCTCCTCGTGTACTGAGGTCTGCGTACCACGGGGCGGGCCGCGACGCGCTCGTTCGCCGGAATCTCGTGGCGATCGAGCGCGTCAGACGAGCGGCCGGCAGCTCGCCCGGACCACCAGCTCGGTGGGCAGCCGGACGTGGATGTCGCGCTCGACGCCCGCGATCAGGTCCACGAGCAAGCGCAACGCCTCGGCCCCCATCTGCTGGAGCGGCTGCTTGATCGTGGTCAGCGGCGGTGAGGCCATCGCGGACTCGGGCACGTTGTCGAACCCGATGACCGAGAGGTCGTCCGGGACGGACAGGCCGAGGCTGTTGGCGGCGGTCACCGTCGCGATCGCGGACAGATCGTTCGCGGCGAACACCGCCGTCGGCCGGTTCGCCTGGCTGAGCAGCTCCCGGGCGGGGCCTTCGGCCGTCTCGGTCCGGTAGCCGCCGACGCGGACCAGCGTCTCGTCCACAGTGACCCCGGCGGCCGCCATCGCCTGGCGGAAGCCGACCTCCCGCAGCCGGGCTGATTCGAGATCAGGCCGGCCGCCGATGAAACCGATCCGGCGGTGGCCGAGGTCGAGCAGGTAGTTGGTCGCGAGCTGGGCTCCGGCGAAGTTGTCGGAATCGATCGTCGGCATGCCGGACGGCCCCGTGTGCGGGTCGATGGCCACGACGTGCACGCCCTGCTTGGCTTCCAGGACGGTGGGCGTGACCAGGATGGCGCCGTCGATGAGCGTCCCGGACAGCCGGGCGAGCGATCGCCGTTCCCAGCCGACCTTCGACCCGCGCGTCCCGGCGGCGTACGCCAGCAGCTCGTAGTCGGTCTGGTCGGCGGCGGCCGACGCGCCCTTGAGCAGCTCGGTGGAGAACGGTTCGAACTCCGCCACCAGGATGCCCAGGACGTGGGTGCGATGGCTGCGCAGGCTCTGCGCACCGAGGCTCGCCTCGTAGCCCAGCATCTCGATGACCTGCTGCACCCGGTCGACGGTCGACTGCGAGACGCCCCAGCGTCCGTTGACGACCTTCGAGACGGTTGCCACCGAGACGCCGGCCGTACGGGCGACGTCCGACATCTTCACGCGCTGGCGGATCTCCACGCAAGGGATCATAGTTGGCCGCGCCCGTTGAGAAAACGTTATCGACATCGATTGACAGTCCGTTACGGGACTGTAAAACTCTTGCCCACATGAGCGCCTCAGGACGACCTTTAGGGAGATCCCATGAGAACCAAGCGCCGCTCGGGCGTCATCTTCGCGCTGGTCGCGACGGTGGGCCTGGCTGCCAGCGGGTGTTCCAGCGCCGACGACGAGTCCCCCTCCGGCGGCGGTGAGCTGTACAAGAACCCCGTGGTCCTGAACTGGTGGCACAACGCGAACCAAGCCGGCCCGTTGCAGACGTACTGGCAGAAGGTCGCCGACGATTTCCACAAGCTGCACCCCACCGTGACGATCAAGATCACCCCGATCGAGACCAATGAGCTGCAGCGCAACCGAATCCCCGCCGCGCTGCTCAGCAGCAGCCCGCCCGAGATCTTCGAGGCCTGGGGCGGCGGCGAGATGGTCGAGCAGGTGAAGTCCGACTACCTCAAGGACATCACCGCCGAGACCAAGGCCGAGGTCGGCAGCATCGGCGCGGCCACCAAGATCTGGTCGGTCGACGGCAAGCAGTACGGCCTGCCGTTCTCGTTCGGCATCGAGGGCTTCTGGTACAACAAGGACCTCTTCACCAAGGCCGGCATCTCGGCCCCGCCCACCACGCTGGATGAGCTGAACGCGGCCGTCACCAAGCTCAAGGCCGCCAACATCACCCCGATCGCGGTCGGCGCCGGCGACAAGTGGCCGGCCGCGCACTGGTGGTACAACCTGGCCGTCCGCGAGTGCGCCGCGACCGCGCTGTCGGCCGCGTCCAGCGACGCCAAGTTCGACGACCCGTGCTTCGTCAAGGCCGGCGAGGACCTGAAGACGTTCCTGGCCACCACCCCGTTCCAGAAGGACTTCCTGGCCACCTCGGGTCAGGTCGGCGCGACCAGCTCGGCTGGCCTGCTCGCCAACGGCAAGGCCGCGATGGAGCTGATGGGCCACTGGAACGGCGGCACCATGCAGACCCTCACGCCGGACCAGAAGGAGCCGAAGTTCCTCGGCTGGTTCCCGTTCCCGTCGGTCACCGGCGCGGGCGGCAGCCAGAAGACCATGATGGGCGGCGGCGACGGCTTCTCCTGCTCGAAGAAGGCCCCGGCGGAGTGCGTCGAGTTCCTCAAGTACATCGTGAGCCTCGACGTGCAGAAGGGCTTCGCCGCGACCGGCTCGGGCATCCCGACCGTGAAGGGCGCCGAGAGCGGCCTGGCCGACCCGGTGATGCAGACCATCGCGCAGGCCACCCAGTCGGCCGAGGGCGTACAGCTCTGGCTGGACACGGCGTTCGGCGCCAAGGCCGGCACCGCGATGAACGACGCGATCATCGCGATCTTCGCGGACAAGGGCACGCCCCAGGGTGTCGTCGACGCGTTGAAGAAGGCCACAGCCCGGTGACGACCACCGGATCGCCGGTCCTCGCCGGTCGCGCTGACGCGCGGCCGGCGAGGCCCCGTCCCAGTGGGACCAGCCGCGCTGCCCGGAACCGTCGCAAGTGGTACGAGATCATCGGTCTCACCGGGCCGGCGGTGATCGTCTTCACGGTGTTCGTGCTGGCACCGATGGCGTTCGCCGTCTACTACAGCCTCTACCGATGGAGCGGCTACGGCTGGCCCACCGAGTTCAAGGGGCTCGACAACTACTTCGGCGAGTACGGCGCGTTCAAGGATCCGATCTTCCTCGACGCGTTGCGTAACAACGCCATCATCCTCGTCGGGTCGCTGGTGATCCAGGGGCCGCTGGCGCTGGGCATCGCACTGCTGCTCAACCGGAAATTCCGCGGGCGGTCGGTCTTCCGGCTGCTCGTCTTCGTCCCGTACGTGCTCTCCGAGGTCACCGTCGGCATCATGTGGCAGCTGATCCTGCTGCGCGACGGCACCGCGGACTCCCTCCTGAAGAGCCTCGGCCTCGGCGATCTCGCCGCGGGCTGGCTGGCCGATCCGTCCGTGGTCATCTGGACGATGCTGTTCATCCTGACCTGGAAGTACACCGGATTCGCCCTGATCCTGTTCCTGGCCGGGCTGGCGAACGTCCCGCCGGAGCTGACCGAGGCGGCGGCGATCGACGGCGCGAGCTGGTGGCAGACGCAGCGGCACGTCACCCTGCCGATGCTCGGCTCGACGATCCGCATCTGGATGTTCCTGTCGATCATCGGCTCGCTCCAGGTCTTCGACGTCATCTGGGTCGCGTCGTCACCGGCGGTCCGCTCCCTCGGCGCGTCCAACACCATGGCGACCTACATGGTGGATCACGGCTTCAACCAGCGCGAATGGGGCTACGGCAACGCCGTCGCGGTGATCCTGTTCGTCATCTCGTTCGTCGCCGCCGTGGTGTTCCAGCGATTCGTGCTCCGGCGCGACATCGAGGGCGCCCTGACCACCAGGAAGGGGTGAGGCGCCGATGGTCGCCACCACCCTGCCGCAGCCGCGCCGGCGACGGCCGTTCTCCTGGGGCAATCCGCTCACCTACGTGCTCGCGCTGGCGGTCGCCGCGGTGTCGTTCGCGCCGGTGATCTACGTGATCCTCGGCGGCTTCCGCACCACCGGCCAACTGGCGGCCGACCCGGCCGGGCTGCCGGATCCGTGGGTCTGGCACACCTACGCCAACGTCGTCACCCAGTCGAAGTTCTGGTCGGAACTGTTCAACAGCACCCTCATCGCCGTCGGCACCACCCTCGGGGTGGTGGTGATGGGAGTCTGCGCGGCCTTCGTGCTCTCGCGGTACCAGTTCCGCGGGCGCGAAGCGCTCTACACCTATTTCACCGTCGGGCTACTGTTCCCGGCGGCGGCCGGGATTCTGCCGCTCTACCTGCTGCTGCGCGACCTCGACCTGGCCAACACCTATCTCGGCGTGATCATCCCGCAGGTGGCCTTCCAGCTGCCGATCACCATCGTGATCCTGCGCCCGTTCCTGGCCGCGTTCCCCGCCGAGCTCGAGGACGCCGCCGCGATCGACGGCGCCGACCGGCTCGGCTTCTTCTGGCGGATCCTGTTGCCGCTGTCACGGCCGGCGCTCGTCACGGTCGCCGTCCTCGCGTTCGTGGCCAGCTGGAACTCCTTCCTGCTGCCACTGCTCGTCCTGCAGAACGAAGGGCTGCACACCCTGCCGTTGGGCGTACAGAACTTCTCGGCCGAGCACAGCCAGGACACGGCCGGAATCCTCGCGTTCACGTCGCTGGCGATGATGCCGGCGCTGCTCTTCTTCAGCCTCGCCGAACGGCAGATCGTCGGCGGGCTCCAGGGCGCGGTGAAGGGCTAGTGCCACACCGTTCCCGCACCACCCGGTTCCTGCGCCACAAGGTACGAAGGAGCACATCATGACCGAGGTCCCGGCCTTGGCCGACACCAGCCCGCAACCGCGGCAACGGATCCTCAGCCTCCTCGCCCAGATGACCCTCGAGGAGAAGCTGGCCCAGATCGTCGGCTTCTGGGAGAAGGACGACGGCGACGCGGTCGCGCCGCTGCAAGGCGACTTCGGCGAGCCGCCCACCCTGGCCAACTTCAGCCGGCACGGCCTGGGCCACCTCACCCGGGCGTACGGGACCAAGCCGGTCGACGCCGACGAACGGGCGCGCTGGCTGTGGGAGTTCCAGCGGGGGCTGGTCACCAACACCCGGCTCGGCATCCCGGCGATCGTGCACGAGGAGTGCCTGACCGGGCTGTCGGTGTGGAAGGCGGCCACCTTCCCCACTCCCCTCGCCTGGGGCGCCTCCTTCAATCCCGGCCTCGTCGAGGAGATGGCGGCCGCCATCGGCGAGTCGATGCGGACGCTGGGCGTACACCAAGGGCTGGCGCCGGTGCTCGACGTGATCCGCGATCCCCGGTGGGGACGCGTCGACGAGTGCATCGCCGAGGACCCGTACCTCGTCGGCACCGTCGGCACCTCCTACGTGCAGGGGTTGCAATCGCAGGGTGTGCACGCGACGCTCAAGCACTTCGTCGGCTACTCCAACTCGCGGGCCGGGCGCAACTTCGCCCCCGTCCACGCGGGCCCCCGCGAGGTCGCCGACGTGCTGCTGCTGCCGTTCGAGATGGCCGTGCTCGACGGCAAGGCCCGCTCGATCATGCACTCGTACGCCGAGATCGACGGAGTCCCGGTCGCCGCCGACCCCACCCTGCTCACCGGTACGCTGCGCGAGCAGTGGGGCTTCGACGGAACCCTCGTCTCCGACTACTTCGGCGTGGCGTTCCTGCAGCTGCTGCACCACATCGCGGCCGACCTCGGGGAGGCGGCCGTCCAGGCGTTGACCGCCGGGGTCGACGTCGAGTTGCCCACCGGCGATGCGTACGCCGCACCGCTGGCCGAAGCGGTACGCGCCGGGCGGATCGACGAGGCGTACGTCGACCGGGCGGTGCTGCGCGTTCTGGAGGAGAAGCTGGACCTGGGGCTGCTGGACGCGAAGTTCGAGGAGGAGCCGCCGACCGGTGTGGACCTCGACTCTCCCCGGCATCGCGCGCTGGCCCGCAAGCTCGCCGAGGAATCGGTGGTGCTGCTGCACAACGACGGCACACTGCCGCTGGCGTCCGGTCGCCGGATCGCCGTGCTGGGGCCGAACGCGGATCGGATGGGCGCCCTGTTCGGCTGCTACTCGTTCGTCAACCACGTGCTGCCGCAGCATCCGGCGATCGACCCCGGCATCGACGCCCCGAGCGTGCTCGACGCCCTGCGCGACGAGTTCGGCGCGGTCGCGTACGCCGCCGCCTGTGCGGTCGACGACGACGACCGCTCCGGTTTCGCGGCCGCCGTCGCCGCGGCCACCGATGCGGACGTGGCCGTGCTGGTCATGGGCGACCATGCCGGGCTGTTCGGGCGTGGCACGGTCGGCGAGGGCTGCGACCGCGACGATCTGGAGCTGCCCGGCGTCCAGCGGGAACTCGTCGAGGCGGTGCTCGCCACCGGCACCCCGACGGTCCTGGTGCTGATCACCGGCCGCCCGTACGCCGTGGACTGGGCGATGCAGCGGTGCGCCGCGGTCGTCCAGGCGTTCTTCCCCGGCGAGGAAGGCGCGGGAGCGATCGCGGGCGTCCTGTCCGGACGCGTCAACCCGTCCGGCCGCCTGCCGGTCAGCGTCCCCCGCTCGGCCGGCGCGCAGCCCTACTCGTACCTGCACGTGGCGTTGGGCGAAGGCGACGAGGTCACGAACCTGTCGTCCACCCCGGCCGCGCCGTTCGGGTTCGGGCTGTCGTACACGACATTCGCGTACGACGAGCTGAGCGCGCCCGAGCAGGTGCCCACCGACGGGTACCTGCCGGTCGTCGTCCGGGTCACCAACACCGGGGCGATCGCCGGTGACGACGTGGTGCAGCTGTACGGCCGCGATCTCACCGGCTCGGTCACCCGGCCGGTCGCGCAACTGCTCGGCTATCAGCGCGTACACCTGCGGCCGGGGCAGTCGAAGACGATCCGGTTCGTCGTGCCGACCACCCGGCTGGCCTTCACCGACCGGTCCTACCGGCGCGTCGTCGAACCCGGCGCGGTCGACCTGTGGGTGGGCACCAGCTCCGACCGGCAAACCCAGGTACGCACCGAGCTGGTCGGCCCGGTACATCCGATCGACGCCGAATCCCCCCGCTGGACGCTTACCGAACTGGCGGCCTGAAAGCGGCACTGGATCAGGGTTCCAGGTCGAATCACAGCCCAAGATTCGACCTGGAACCCTG
>NZ_JBFBAZ010000053.1:0-51558 GCF_040682475.1 Hamadaea sp. NPDC051192 | reverse complement strand
CGGGCATCAACGGTGAACCGAAACGCGGCGAACCTACTCACGCCACGATTCTCCCAACCACCTACGACAACAACCCGTTCTTCAACGGGCTCTGAGGGGGCCGCACCGTCCTGGGCGCGTTGTGTCAGGTGGTGCCGAGTGCGATGGTGTCGATGGGCGTGTGGTTCTTGCCGACCAGTGCGGTGCCGAGCCAGCGGTCCAGGCCTGGTAGCCGCATTGCTGTGACCGCGAGGCGGCGTAGCCGCAGCTGGGTGGTGCTGGCTGGGAGGAACCAGCTGGCGCCGCGGCGGCCGATGAGCTGGCGTTGGGTGACGACGGGATGCCAGCGCCGCACGTATTCGGCCAGGGCACGATCGATGTCAGGGGTGGTGGCCAGCTGACGGCCCAGGACGTAGGCACCGGCTACGGCGAGGGACGCGCCCTGCCCGGCTAGCAGCGAGACCGCGTACGCCGAGTCGCCCAGCAGGACGACCCGGCGGTTGACCCACTGGTCCATTTCGATCTGGGCCACCTGGTCGTAGTAGACGTCGGCCGAACTGGGGCATAGCCCCAACGCGCGAGCGGTCAACCAGCCCAGGTCCTGATACGTGCGCAGGACAGCGGCGCGAGGGTCCGCGGGCAACTCCGGATCGGACGTGCGATGCACAGTGAAGGCCGCGACACGGCCGTCGCGTAGCCCGTAGAAGCCCATCTGCACGTCAACGCTGTCGGTGAGAAAGAAGCCGTCCTGCACCTGGTCGTGAACAACGGGGTCGTCGAATACGAATGCCGCGGTGTGCAGTCCGAGGAATCGCAGAAAAGCCTGCTCGGGGCCGAACGTTGCCGCCCGGGTCGCCGAGTGGATCCCATCGGCGCCGATGAGCAGGTCGGCGTCCAGGGCGCTGCCGTCGGACAGGGTAACCGACACGCCGTCGGGCCGGTTGTCGATAGCTTCGACGGTGACGCTGTAGCGCAGGTCCACACGGCCGTCGACGGCTTCGCGCAGCGCACGTTCCAGATCGGGGCGCATGATGCTGACGATCGCACCGCTGGCGGCCTTCTCGAACCGTTGGTAGTCCATACTCGCCCGGATCCGGCCATGCTCATCGACGTAGCTGAACCGTTCGACGTGATAGCCGAGCTCGCGTAGCCGGGCGAGCAAGCCCATCCGCTGCGCGGCTTCATATCCGGGTCCAAAGAAGTCGATCATGTAGCCTTGGTTGCGCGGTCCGGACGCCCTTTCTACCACTGTGACGTGCGAGCCGAGGTCTGCCAGGCGTTGTGCGGCTGCCAGCCCGGCGATGCCCGCTCCGACGATGATCGTGCGCATCCTGTGCTCCTCACTTGCCCGGGGTGGCCACCAGTCGATGCCAAGCCGGTCGGATTGTTTCGACGCTCAAGCCCGGATTGAGTGCCTTGTGCAGCACGAATCCGTCCAGGGCCGCCAGTAGCAGCACCGCGGTCCCGTCCGGATCGACGTGCCCATGCGCGTGCAGCCATCCGCTCACGTCAGCGCGGAACCGCTCAACGAGAGCGCCCAGGGCCACGCGCAGGTGCTCGTCGCGAGTGGCGGCCAGATAGGTCTCGCTGAACAGCAACGACTCCGGATCGGTGCCCGTGAACCCGTCCAGCATCGACAGCAGTGCGTCGACACCATCCGTTGTCGACGGTGCTTGACGCAGCATCGGGCCGACCGCATCGACCATCTGGCCGATCGCACTCATGGCGGCCTCACGTAGCAGCGCCTGCATCGACGGGAAGTGGTAGTGCACCACGCCGGGCCGCACTCCGGCCCGCTCCGCGACCAGCCGAGTGCTGACCGCGGTCCAGCCGAGGTCCCCGATGAGCTGGGTCGCGGCGGTCAGCAAGAGCTCGCGGGCGCGCTTGCCCTGCTCGGCTGCGGTCTGCGCCATGTCACTCCTCACAGACTTGGGCGTACGCCCTGAACGAATGCCTTGGGCGATCGTCCAAGTCTAGGGCGCGAGGGCCCTTCATGCAACGGTCGTGCGCGATCGTCGGAGGCAGAGACCCGATGCCTGTCGGCAGTCAGGCTGCGTGGAGATTCGCGCCACGCCCTCGGCGGGCCGCCGTGCCCTGCATGGCACGCATCAGGCGACCGCCGGTTCACAGATGGAGGCCGCACCGCGGCTCGCGGTGAGGGACACCCGCACGCCGAGGCGGCGTCTGGAGATCGGCGGGGGAGAAGGGTCAGGGTGTCGTCGCGGCCCTACGGCGACGGGCGGGCAGGTTCACACGACCGCGAGAGAAGGCCATTGGCGCGCCTGCTCTTTCGCGCCTGGTTGATCAGCGTCCCGATGCTGTCTGCCGCTGCCTGGTGCCTTTGCGCGGCGGCTGTCTGCCCAAGTCCCGCGCATGCGGTGGCGTACGCGATCAGGGCCAGTTCGTGCCGCGCGGGCCACGGCATCGCCGCATATGCAGCTGATGCTGCTGCCGCGTGCCGGTTCGCGGTCTGGAAGTCGGCGAGTCCGTTGTGGGCGCCGGCGAGCACGAGGTCGACGAAGGCCTCCAGCCCTGCCGGCACCTTTGGCCACTTTGCCTGGGCCTGCGCGATGAGTTCGACCGCTGTTCGATGCTCGCCGAGTTCGACGTACACGTCGGCGAGGTCGCAGAGGATCTCGGGCTCGAAGGAGGTCATGTTGCGGTTCCTGGCATAGTCCAGCTCGAGTTCGAACGCCTGTCGAGCGGGCTCGGGGCGTCCCGCGTACAAGTGGATCTGGGCCTGAACCTGCAGGCACCACATGTCGAGATGTCCATAGGAGCCCTGGCGGGCGATGGCCAGGGCGGCGTCCGCGGCGTCCAGGGCCGCTGCGAAGTCGCCTCGGCTGGAATGTATCTCGGCGGCGGACAGCCAGAGCCGGACTCGATGCTCCTCCGGCGTCAGGGCAGCCTCGCAGACGGTCTGCGCTCTGCTCAGGTACGCCTCGGCTTCGCCGACGCGGCCGAGCCGGACGAGAACCTGGATGAGGCTGCTGACGAAGATGAGCTGCGAGCGCGTGTTGCCGGACGCCGCGGCAAGGTCGACCGCGGGTAGGAACGCGTCCGCCGAGCCGGCGAAGTCCCCGTGGTCGAAGAGGTAGATGCCCAGGTTCCCGCCGGCGATGACGCGTTCGCGGTCGCCGAGGCTCTCGGCGAGAGCGAGGGCCTGCCTGCCCAGCTCAACCGCACGGGCGCTGTCACCTTCGGTACGTACCGCGGAGGCCGTCATCGCTGTCATGCGAAACAGCCCAGGATTGTCGCCGAGCTGCTCGGCCCGATGGGCGGCTACGTCGAGGAACTCCCGGACACGGGCGATGGAACGCCACTCGTTGAGGGTGTTGCGCAACGGAACGACAAGCCGCCATAGCCTTGGATGGTCACGCAGCACCTCGCAGGCGAGCAGGACGTTGGTCTCTTCGTCATCGATCGGCTGATAGGCGCGGTCGTGATGCCACTCGATGAACCTGTCGATGACCGTCTGCCGAGCCTGTTCCGTGAGGTTCCGCTTGGCCGTGCGGGCCGCGTACAGACGCACGAGGTCGTGCATTCTGTAACGCTGCGGGCGATGCTGTTCGATCAGATGCGCGGCGGCCAGACGGTGTATCGCGTGCATCGTGTCGCTGTCAGATGTTGCGGACACCGCGGTCAGGAGGTCATGCGAGAAGTCTTCGCCGGGCAGGGTGCCTATCCGATGGAACATGTCTTGTGCCCGATCGTCGAGCACCCGATAGGACAGGTCGAGGTTCGCTGTCACAGCGGCCGCGGGATCACCGTCGATAGCAAGAACGTCAAGCCGGTCACTGCGTTCCAGCTCAGCCACGTAATCCGCGATCGGGCCACCGGGGCCGTCGGCGATGCGGGCGGCCGCGATCCGCAGGGCAAGCGGCAGATGACCGCACAGGTCGGCGAGCCGCTCGGCAGCCGTCGGCTCGGCTGCCACGCGGTCCGGGCCGAGAACCTCGGCGAGCAGACCCACGGACTCCGGCAGGGCGAGGATGTCAAGGCGGACAAGCTGACCGCCATTGACCGCAACCAGCCCGGTGAGCCGATCACGGCTGGTGACGATCGTGAACGCCCCAGCCCCGGGCAGCAGCGGCCGGACCTGCTCCGCGCCACTGGCGTTGTCCAGGATCAGGAGGATCCCCTGCTCGGCCGTCGTCGTCCGGAACAGCTCCCCGGCGGCGTCCACGTCCGCAGGGATGGCGTCCCCCGGATGCCCCAGCGCCGTGAGCAGCCGCCCGAGCGCCTCACGCGACGTCACCGGCTCGCGTTCGTCGAAGCCCCGCAGATTCACATACAGCAACCCGCCGGGAAACCTGTCGCTACGGGTGTATCCCCATCGGACAGCGAGCGCGGTCTTGCCGACACCTCCAGGACCGACCACCGCCACGAGCGCCGACGAGGCGGCCGAACCGGCCTGCGCCGCCGGACCGATGTGTGTGCCGCCGCCGGTCGCGAAGAGCGACGAGTCGTCCTGCAGGATGGCGTCGAGTCTTCGTAGCTCGGGGTGACGCCCGATGAAGGTGGCGGCGTCGGCCGGGAGCTGTGCGGGACGCCGCGGCGGGATCAGCGTCTGCGCTACTGGATGCGCTGTCGGCCGGCCGGTCAGGCTAGGGTCATGGCGCAAGATCCGCTGAAAGAGTTCCGTTGACGCCGGCGTCGGATCGCTGCCGAGTTCCCCGACAAGTCGCTCCTGCAGTTGCCGATACTGGGCGAGCGCTTCGGCTTGGCGGCCGCTGGCGTACAACGCCTGCATCAGCTGGCCGGTCAGCCGCTCGTCCAGCGGCGCTGCGCCCACGGCCGCGGTCAGCTCCGGGACCAGGCGCGCGTACTCGCCGCGTCGCAACAGCAGATCGTTGCGGTCCAGCACGGCCGCGTGGTGCTCATCTTCCCATCGTGCAGCCACGGTGCCCAGCCACTCGCTGTCGAGATCGGCGAAGGGTGTGCCTCGCCACAACTCCAACGCCTCGTTCCACAAACCCACTGCAATGGGGTCGTCAGCCGATCGTGCGCCGAGGGCGAGCTCCCGGAACCGGTCGAAGTCCACCGTTGCCCAGTCCGACTCGAGCGCGTACCCGCTGGTGCGCCGGATTGGGACCGGACCGCCTACCGCGGACAGCACAGCACGCAACCGTGACAGGTAGCTGAAAAGCGTATGCCGGGCGCTCCGCGGCGGGCGTACGCCCCAGACCCGGTCGATCAGCTGCTCCACGGTGACCGGTGACCCGGGTTCGACGAGGAGGACCGCAAGCACTGTGCGCTGCCGGGCCGGTCCTAACGGAACCGGACCTTGCGGCCCGTGTGCCACGACAGGTCCCAGCACTTGGAAACGCACCGACAGTCCTCCGATCCGCGGCAAGGGGCGGCCTGCCGGGCGCAACAGTAGGCCAGTGCCGCTACCCGGCCGGCTACGGTCGTGCCCTTCCCAAGACCGGTGTATCCGCAGTGCAGCCTGCGGATTCAAGATTTCTTCCATTTCTCTGCAAGCGGTGCGACCTAGCGTGAGGCGGTCCTGCGGCTTCCGCCGCTGGCGTCACAACTGACGGCCGACGGTCTTGTGAGGTGCCCCCGTGTCTGCCTCGTCACCCGCGCATCCCTGGTTTCGTTCCTGGCAAGCCGCGACCGCTGCGGCGGCGATGACGCTCGCCCTGCTGGTCGCCCTCCCGGCGGCCGCGTCGGCCGATCCCGGCGACGAAGAACTCCCAGCCGTGCCGTGTCCGGTGTTCGACGGTCCACCAGCCGCCGACGACGAACTCACGGCGTACCAATATGCCTTGGCCTGTGGGGTGAACGTCGAGGTGATGGGCCTGCGTGACGTGGACCGGCAGGTGTTCGCCACCCCCACGGGTCTGATGGATGCCCAGGTGGCGGTCGAGCCCTACTGGGTGAAGAACGCCGCGGGCGCGTGGGTGGACATCGACCCGTCGTTCGTCGCGCAGGCGAACGGCTCCGGCGTCTCGGCCGCGACCATCATCGGCATCACCGCCGGTGCCGGCGGGCAGAACACCTTCGTCACCGCGACCGATCCTGGCCGCGGCTCGTTGTCGCTGACCTGGCCGCTGGGGGCGCTGCCGGCGCCGGTCTTCAGTGGATCGGTGGCCACCTATCCGGAGGTGCGGCCGGGGGTGGACCTCGCGGTGCAGGCCGAGGCGGTGGGATTCTCCTGGGTCCTGGTGCTCAAGACGCCGGAGGCGGCCGACGACCCGATCCTGAAGGAGATCGCGATCGGGATCACGACCGACGGGCTGTCGGTCGTGGAGGACCCCGAGACCGGCCGGATCGACGTCGTCGACGATGCCGGCGAGGTGGTGTTCGAAGCAGGGCAAGGCATCATGTGGGACTCCACGCCGCCGGCCGGTCAGACGACGCTCGCAGCCACGACCCGGGCAGCTACGGCCGCAGCGGGTGGGGACCCCGGCCAGATCGGCGACGTCGCGGTGGACGTGACGAAGACCGGCATCACGCTGAAGCCAGATGTCCAGATGCTCGCCGACTCCTCGCTGACCTTCCCGGTCTACATCGACCCGCCATTCACATCCACCCGCAAGGCCTGGGCCAATGTGTACGCCGGAGCGCCGAGCAAGGGCTGGACCGGTGACACGAGCTGGCCTCGGTCGGGCGGTATGCGTGTCGGCTACAACACCTGGAGCGACTGTGGCGACGGTTGTGGCCTGTGGCGGTCGGTCATCACGCTGAACATCGGGAAGCTCAAGGGCAAGTACATCGACAAGGCTGCGGTGAAGGCCCTGCAGACCCACACCGGTGGCTGTGGCACGTACGGGCTGCAATTGTGGCGCACCAAGCAGATCTCCAACGGCGTCTCCTGGAACGGCGTCGACTGGCTGTACGGCAGCCAGTTGCAGACCAAGGACGTGCCGTCGTCGAACGCGTCGGGCGGATGTTCAGGCACGACCAACGAATGGGTGTCGTTCGACGGTTCCAACGTCAAGAAGCGTGTGCAGTCGGCCGCCGATGAGAACAATGCGACGATCTCCTTCGGCTTGCGCTCTTCCAGCGAAGGCGACCGCAACGCGTGGCGGCGTATCCAGACCAAGTCGGTTCGTCTGGAGGTCACCTACTACATCTATCCGCCGAAGCCGGATCGGTTGACGATCGACGGCGACGGCTGCGTACCGAGCACGGCGGCGACGCAATGGGTTGTCTCGCGGAAGCCGACCATCGGCTTGCGGGCCAGAGCGTCGGAGTCCGAATCGGTGTACACCCGGATCCGGGTCCGTAAGCAAGGTTCGGACACCGACCTGTACGCCTACCGCACCCCGGACGCGGTCGCGGCGTACTCCCCGGTCAGCTGGCCGCTGACCAGTTCACTGGCCGACGGGGCCTACACGTACGCGGCTCGGTCCGAGGCGCGCCAGTCGTCCGCGATCAACTCCGGCTGGACCGATCCCTGCTACTTCACGGTGGATGCGACCGTGCCGACCAAGCCGACGGTATCCGCCGCCCCAGCCGCCCCGTACGCCGAAGGCTCGACCGTGACGCTCACGCTCGCCTCCTCCGATCCGGTCGTCAACGGCGTCTCCTCAGGGCTGCGCGCCTACGAGTACTCGTGGAACACGCCGACCTACGACCTGTCGGCGGCGTCCACGTCGCCCACGATCACCAGGGTCGCCTCGGCCGGACGGCACGTGCTCTACGTACGCGCCGTGGACAACGCCGGCAATCGCTCCATGGAACGCACTTACTCGTTCTTCGTGGGCAACGACGTCGTGGCGTTCCCCAAGGGCATGTGGCGGTTCGAGGGCGACACGTATGACGACGCCGGGCTCAGCACCTCCGCCCTGTCGACGGCGGCCGGTACCCGGGCCTTCGGCGCGGACCATGACGGCCGGCCGAACGCAGCGCTCGAGCTGGATGGCAGCTCCTGCTTGACCGGCACCGCGCCCGTACGCACCGACGCGGCGTTCAGTGTGTCGCTGTGGGTGCGAGTGGACTCGGCACCCACGCCGTACACAAAGATCCTTTCGCAGGGCAACTCCCTGCACTCGGCCTTCGAGATCGAATACGACGCCACCGACAACCGCTTCTACTTCCTGCTGGCGAAGACGGGCGCAGCCGCCTACACCCAGCAAGGCATCAGCGCGAACAACCCGTTGCCCCTAGGCCAATGGGTGCACCTCTTCGCGACCTTCGACCCGGACGCCGGTGTGCAGAGGCTGATCGCAAGCGACGGCGGCGCGGGTGTCGGCGCGCAACGGCCGATCGATTTCACGCCGTGGAACGGCGCCAGTACCTTCGGGGTGGGCTGCCTGCGAACCTCCGCCGGAACCACGTCGAACTATCTCGACGGCGCGATCGACGGTCTCGGCATCTGGCAGGGAGTGCTCCCCAACGGGGGAAACCACCTAGCCAAGACCGACCTGCCGGAGGCGGCTCAGCTGGCAAGGTGGGAGTTCCGCAATGGTGGCACCGACTCGTCCCGCTACGGTCGCACGCTGACCATTCCCGCCGGGGTCACGGTCGGCTTCGACCGGTTCCAACGGCCGCAAGGTGCGGTGGTACTCGACGGCCGCTCGTGCCTGGAGTCGCCGGCCCTCGCGATGCCGGTGGAGAAGTCCTGGTCGGCTGCTACGTGGGTCAAGGCGGACACCACGAATACGGGCACGCTGCTGTCGACGGTCAACGACGCCTACGATGCGGGTTTTGAGCTGCAGACGCGGTCGGCGGGCTCCGGCGCCGTACAGTTCGGGCTGAGCTACTTCACCGCCGACCACACGCAGTATCTCGCGCGCTTCGGCAACGTCCTGCCCGGTACCTGGCACCACGTCGCGGTGAGCTACGACGCCACCATGCGGACCCGCAGCTTCTACGTCGACGGCACGCTCGCGTCTGAGATCACGCTCGCCCGGATGGCCCCGACGACTGCGGGTCTTCTGATCGGCTGCGGAAAGTCCGTGTCTAATGGCACGACGGTCCGAAGCGGGCATTTCCAAGGCTCTCTGCAGGACGTACGCCTGTGGCGTGGTCCGATCGACGCAGAAGATCTCACGTCGATGATGGGGTACCCGCCGGCGGAGCTGACGGGCCGGTGGCGCCTGAGCGGCGGCGTGGGCACCGACACCTCCGGAAAGAGCCACAATGTCGTGCTGGAAGGCCAGACGCGATCCACCGACGGGGCCAAGTGCGAGCCGGACAACGCGCTGGAGCTGTCAGGATCGGGGTCGGCGGCGACGGCCGGACCGGTGTTCGCCACCGACGATTCGTTTACGGTCTCGGCCTGGGTGCGGCTCACCACGCTGGCGGTGGATCAGACCGTGGTGTCGGCCGCCGGGCAGCAGGCGACCGGCATGCGGCTGCGATTCAGCGCAAGCGAGCAGAAGTTCGGATTCCTGATGATGAACGCCGACACCGCCGACACCACCTGGCGGACGCTGTACGGCGGGCCGGTTCCGGTCGTGGGCACCTGGTATCACCTGGTCGGCGTCTACGACATCGCAGCGGCGCAGATGCGGTTCTACGTCAGCGGAAGCCTCGTCGGCACCAAGGCCGGCCCAACGAGCCCATGGAACGCGACCGGCCCGCTGGTGATCGGCGCGACCGGCCTCGCCGCCGGGACCCGGTCGCAGCGATTGCAGGGAGCCATCGACGATGTCCTCGTCTGGCAAGGAGTTCTTCCCGCTCACGTGATCGAACAGATCTCGCCCGCCGCCCCGATCCCGATGTGCGTGGACTGATGAGGAGCCGACCCATGTTCACCAGCAGGTTTAGCAGAGCCATCGCCGGGCCGGTCGCGGCGATGCTGGTCGCGACGTTGATCGTGACCGGATCCCCAGCCGCCGCGCAGGACGGGTTCTCCCGTGACCCGCAGCCGTTCGAGTCCACTGCGGTGGAACCGGTGTCCGGCACCGCGTCGGCCTTCCAGGACGGTGCGGCCAACTGGAGCGGCAGCGCCGCCGATGCGGTGGGTGCGTCGGGCAGCGGTGACTGGAGCGCCACCGATCTGCCGCGTACCGGAGCATGGACGCATGGCGGCTCGTCGGGGGGTTTCACCTACAGCTACGGGATGCGCGTTCCGCCGGCGGCCGGGCCGACGCCCGGCTTGAGTCTGGCGTACGCGTCGGCGTCGCATGACGGGCGTACATCGGGAACCAACAACCAGGCGTCCTGGATCGGCGACGGCTGGAGCTATTCGCCGAGCTTCATCGAACGCACCTACGTGTCCTGTGGCGCCGAATCGGAGGAGGACGGCAACCAGGGCGACGACCCGACCGGGGACCTGTGCTGGGAAGGCGACTCGCCGTCGCTGACGATCTCGCTCAACGGCGCCAGCGGCTCGCTGGTCCGCGACGACGAGACCGGAAAGTGGCGTTCGGCAGCCGACGCCAATTGGCGCGTCGAGCGGGCCGGCAGCGCCGCCAGTGCCGGCGTGGCGTCGACCGAACGGTGGGTGGTGACCACCACCGACGGCATGAAGCACTACTTCGCATCGACCGCGTCGAGCCGGCTGACCGTGCCGGTGTTCGGCAACCACTCCGGCGAGGCGTGCTACCAGTCCGGCGACTTCGAGGGTTCGCGGTGCGACCAGGCGTACCGGTGGATGCTGGACTACAGCGTCGACGTGCACGGCAATCTGCTGCGATACACCTACGGCACGACCACCGGCCGGTACGCCCCGGCGGTGTCGACCGACTCCACCGCGACCTACGTCCGGGAAGCCTGGCTGCAGAAGATCGAGTACGGCCTGCGGGACGGTTCGACGGCCGGCCCCACGGCGAAGGTCGAGTTCACGACGGCCGACCGCTGCCTGTCGGACTGCCGGGATGCCAGCAGCAAACCGAAGAAGGACAACTGGCCGGACACCCCATGGGAGCTGAACTGCGAGTCGAGCACCGGCTGCAAGACGTACTCGCCGGCGTTCTTCTCCACCAAGCGGCTGACCGGCGTCGCCACCTATGTCGCCGACGGAACGAGCTTCCGCAAGGTGGACTCATGGGCGCTGACGCACAAGTTCAAGGACTACGGCGACGCGGAACAGGTCGTGCTGTGGCTGGCCGCGGTCCGGCACACCGGCCACGTCGGCGGCACCGCGACCGAACCGCCGGTCGAGTTCGGCGGCACGTTCTACGAGAACCGCGTGGATCTCGGCGAGGCGTGGCCGGCGATCTGGCGCCCCCGGCTGACCTCGATCAAGAACGAGACCGGCGGCGTCACCACGATCAACTATTCGGAGCCGGACTGCGGCCCCGGCAACATCCCCTCCAGCCACCACACGAACACCCGCCGGTGCTATCCGGTGAAGTACACCCCGGAGGGCTTGAACGAGCCGGTCGACGCGTACTTCCACAAATACGTCGTCCGCTCGATCGCCGAAGCCGACGCCGTCGGGGGCGGCCCGGTGGTGTGGCGCTTCTACGACTACTCCACCGCCGGTGGCGGCACGTCGGCGTTGTGGGGATGGAACGACGCCGAGTTCGTGGCGAAGGACGACCGGGACTGGAACCAGTGGCGCGGGTACGCCGAAGTCACCACCCGAGTCGGTGACCCGGCCGACGCCGGTCCACAACAGCGGACGCGTACGCGCTATTTCCGCGGCTTCGACGGCGACAAGCAGCCCAGCGGCACCCGGTCGGTGAGCGTGACCGATGCGCAGGGCAACACCGCAGTGGATCACCGGTCGCTGGCCGGGATGGTGTGGGAGACCGCGTCCTACGACGACACCACGATCATCGGCTCGACGACGACCTGGTACTGGCATTCACGCACCGCTGTGCGTACCTATGAAGGAGGAAAGGTCGAGGCGTTCCTGACCGGCGCGCAGCGCACAGACTCGAGGACGCTGTTGTCGGGGTCTTCCTGGCGACAGACCCGCAGTCAGAACGCGTTCGACGCGTTCGGGCGGGTGGTGAGCACAGACGACAGCGGCGATCTGGCCGTGACCGGCGACGAGAAATGCCAGCGCATCACCTACGCCGACAACAGCACAGCCTGGATCTACGGCGCGGTGGCGACCCAGCAGACCGTGTCGGTGACCTGCGCGGCGACGCCGAACCTTCCGGCGGACCTGCTCAGTTCGGTCCGCGCCTACTACGACGGCAACACCACCTACACCGCCGCGCCGGCCAAGGGCCTGATGACCAAAGCCGAGACCCTCGACTCGTGGAGCGATGGCGCCGCCGTGTACGCCACCATGGGCACCTCGACGTTCGACGCGCTCGGCCGGGCGCTCACCACGACCGACGCCCTGGGGGGCGTGACCAAGACGGCGTACACGCCGGCCGGAGCCGGACCGGTCACGCAGACGACGGTGACCAACGCCGTCGGGCATGTCACGACCACCACCATGGAACCCGCGTGGGGTGCGATGACGAAAAGGGTCGCGCCCAACACGGGGGTGAGCACGCTGACCTACGACCCGCTCGGCCGCACGACCGCGGTCTGGACGCCCGGCCGGGATCCGGCGACCGTCGGTGCGACGAAACTGTTCAGCTACAAGGTTTCCCAGACCGAGCCGTCGGCGGTGACCACGAAAGAACTGCTGCCGGACGAGACCTATCTGACCTCGACAACGTTCTACGATTCGCTGTCCCGGCAACGGCAGACGCAGGTCCAGACCTACAGCGGGCGGCTGATCTCGCAGACCATCTACGACTCGTACGGCCGGACGAAGGTCGAGTCGGGGCCGGTGTTCAACAACCAATCCGGTCCGACCGACAAACTCGTGTGGATCTCGCCGGGCAACGACGTGTCCCGCACCGAGTACGCCTACGACACGGCCAGCCGGGTCAGCGACGAGATCTTCCTGGTCAAGGGCGCTGAACAGTGGCGGACCAGCTACCGCTACGGCGGAAGCACCTCCCAGTGGATGACCAGGACGATCGCACCTGAGGGCGGGACGTCGACGGCGACGCTGGCCGACGCCCAGGGACGAACGGTCGAACTGCGGCAGTACCACGATCGTGGGGCGACCGGCGGATTCGACTCGACCACGTACGCGTACACGCCGAGAGGGGATCTCCGACAGGTCACCGATCCCGCCAAGAACATCTGGCGATTCGAGTACGACCTGCAAGGCCGGCAGACGGTCGTCGACGACCCGGACACCGGGATCACCCGGCGGACGTACAACTCCGGTGGACAGCTCACCTCGACCGTCGACGGCAACGGCGCTCAGCTTTCGTACGCGTACGACAAGATCGGCCGGCCGACCAAGGTCTGGCAAGGCGCGGCGAACACCGGCAAACTCACGATCGAACGGACCTACGACGGCACCACTCGCGGCACCGGCTACCCGTACGCCTCGACGCACTGGATCGACGGCCAGGCATGGAAGAGCGAGGTCCGTAAATACACCCTCGACGGCAAGCCGCAGCAGGCCTATACCTACCTTCCGGCCGCGGCCGGGGCGTTGGCCGGAACCTATTGGCAGTCCTTCACCTACCACGCCAACGGTGCGCCGCTGACGTCGACCGCCAGCGCCGCCGGCGGGCTCGCCGAGGAAAGCATGAACTACTACTACGACGCGCTGGGCCAGCCGACCCGGGTGACCGGCAACGGTGACGACTTCGGCGAGGGGCACGTCTACGTGGACGCGGCCGTCTACTCCCCGTACGGGCAACTGCTCCAGCGCAGGCTCGGCGACCCTGACACCGTCGGCGGCACGACCGGACAGGCCTGGCAGACCTGGATCTACGAGGAAGGCACCGGCCGGCTCAGCGAGTTCTACTTCGACAAGGACTCCGCCGGTTCGGATACCACCGGCAACAACGGAGTCGCCGCACTGTCCTACGCGTACGACGACTCGGGCAACGTCTTGTCCATCACCGACAACCCCGTGCACAGCTCCGCGGCGCTGGATCCGGAAACCCAATGTTTCCAGTACGACTACCTGCAGCGGCTGACCCAGGCCTGGGCACAAGCCGGCACCGGCGCCTGCGCTCCGACACCTGCGGCGAACGCCGTCGGCGGGCCCGGCGCGTACTGGTCGACCTACCAATACGACCTCACCGGCAACCGCGTCGCCGAGACGAAATGGAGCCCCGCAGGCTCGGTCAAGAACCAGTACACCTACCCCCAGGCCGGGACGGGCAACCCGCACCAGGTGACCACGGTGACGCCCACCGCTGGTGGGGGAGCGTCGACAGCGTTCACCTACGACGCCGCCGGTAACACGATCAAGATCCAGCGCGGCACCGACACCGACGCCCTGACCTGGACACCGGCCGGACGGGTCGCCACCATCACCAGCGCCGAAGGCATCACGAAGTTCTTCGACGGCGCCGACGGCAACCGGCTGCTCCGAGCCGACCCCAACGGCGACCTCACCGCCTGGGTGGCCGGCTACGAACTGACCTACACCGCCGCCACCGCCTCCGTCGAAGCCACCCGCTACTACCAGCACGGCGCAGGTATCGTCGGCGTACGCGTCGGCAAGGGCGACATCCAATGGATGGCCGCCGACCACCACGGCAGCGGCCAATGGATCGTCAACGGCGACACCCTCACCGCCACCGTGCGCCGCTACGACCCGTTCGGCAACCTGCGCTCATCCAGCGCAACGGCCTGGCCCGACCAGCGCGGCTTCATCGGCGGCATCGACAACACCGACATCGCGCTCACCACCGTCGGCGCCCGCGAATACGACCCGACCGTGGGCCGGTTCATCTCCGCCGACCCGGTCGCCAACTACCTCAACCCCCAACAACTCAACGGGTACGCGTACGCGTCCAACAGCCCACTGGCAAAGTCCGATCCGAGTGGACTGTATGAAACCCAATGCAGCGCGGGCGTCTCCGGATGCAGCAGCAGCGGCAAGGACACCAGCGTCAGCTGCCAAGCCGGCGGGTACGCCTGCACCAACAGCAACGGCGACAACCTCGGCAGCTGCGGCGCGATGGGGACATGCCGTGGCGACGAGGGACTGACCAGCTCCGACACCACCTTCAAGATGAAGGGAGGCAACGAACTCCTCATCACGGACGACGGCATCTACCTCAACGGAGTGCCCATCACCGGGGCATCCGACGACCCCTTCGAATTCACCCGCGACGTCCTGGACACCATGGAGGAGTTCGACCTCTCCAACAGCGGC
Organism: Hamadaea sp. NPDC051192; assembly: GCF_040682475.1. Taxonomy (NCBI): domain Bacteria; kingdom Bacillati; phylum Actinomycetota; class Actinomycetes; order Micromonosporales; family Micromonosporaceae; genus Hamadaea; species Hamadaea sp. NPDC051192. The sequence goes on along the minus strand of NZ_JBFBAZ010000053.1, from coordinate 36,536 downwards.
TGGGACACCATCAGGGCGCTGTATCTGACCTGCGAAAGCTCCGAGAAGTATCGGGGATGCAACGGATACAGCCGAGCATTGTCGGACTCGTACGACGTCGCCATGTGCGCCACCGGCGAGGACTGCGTCGACATCGAGTTCTGCAGCGGCAACGACTGCGAATACGTGAACGCCGAGGATGTTCTCGAAGCGGCGCAGACGCTGGAAGGCGGCGGCGACGGATCAGGTGCCTACATCGCCATCGCTACGAACTACGGCCTCGGCGGCAGCAGCAAGGGCGCATGCTCAGACAGTGAGATACAAGCCACGATGTGCGGCCAATCCGGCACGATGGCGAACGCTATGCAGGTGATCAACGGCTGCTACGGCTCCAAAGGCGCGCCCAACAACGACTGCCTGAAAGCCGTCGTCTCCACCGCGACGTCCACGCTCAATAGCTTCGCTGCAAACATGGCCGCAGGGCGTATGTCCACCAACCCGCTGCGAGAGAACCCCAAGATCTGGGGCAACGACTACTCAGCCAGAGGGCGCACCTTCTGACAGGCTTGCTCATCGCCGCAGTTCGGCGAGAAATGGTCAAGAAGTATTAGGCCGACAAGATTGGCAGCTCGACGGCCGGGATGGGTTCTCCATCACGAGAACGCCTCCCGGCCGTGCGTACGTGCTCCAAGGCGCCGGGCGACTCAGTTCGCACGGCCGGAGCGTCGGCTGTGTCATTGAGGCGTTCGATGAACGTCCGCGGTACGCGTGCTCAGCGTCTAGCGTCGGCGCCGCGGTCGTCGTTGGATCCCGTCGGCACCAAGGAGTATGTCGACGTTCAGGTCGCGGCCGTCGGACGCTGCCGATGACCCCCTGGCAAGGTCGACTTGGCCCTCGGCGGTCTCGCGTACAGCGGGCGGGCAAGCCCGCCCGCTGTGCAGCGTCGTATTCGGGTCCGGAGAAGTCGAGCCTGCAGCCGTGGTCGGGGCAGAGAACTGATGCCGGCCGGCAGTAGCCTGCGGGGGTGGCTGACATCATCGTTCAGTTCGCGACGGTCTTCCTCGGCGCGTATCTGGCCTTCGCAGCTGAGGAGCTGCGCCAGCGACGCCAGACCCGTCATTGGGCTCGCGCACATCTGCGGCAGCTGTCATCGCTGTTCCACGCCGAGACACAATCGTCGCATGTGGCCGGTGACGTCCTAGCGGGGCAGCTCGCGGCCTTGGACGCCTGGCTGGCCGCGCGCACGCCGGCGGACATGACCGAGGCTCAATGGGAAGCGGTCATGAACACCGTCAGCGGACGCGGCCCGGATCTGGGATCGTTGCTGCGCGGCGAACCGGTGGCGCTGCTACCCCCGAACCTCGCGTTGGCCCTGGCCGCGGTGGAGAGCGCTGGCCGCGAACTCGAACTGGCCTTCGGATCAGTCAGCTCTACGCGGGAGCGAGTGATCCCGTTGTGGGCCGGACGCAGCATCCCGCTCGAGGAAGCCGACCTGCGGCTCGTGATGCTTTATCGGACCGCTGTCGTCGAGCACACCGGGTTGATCGAACAGGCGGTGACGGCGGTCCGGGCGGCGGTGACGCAGATCGACGCCTGGGCGGGCACGCCACGCTGAACCCGCACGGCGCGCGGCGGTGACGCCACCCTGCTCAGGCGTTTGGGTACTGCGTCGGCTGATCGGCGACCAGCGCCACCAACTCGGCCGGCGACCAGAGGCGCAGAGTGTGTTGCCTGCGGATTGTTCGTCCATCGTGGTCGAGGCTTGCGAAGGCGCGGTTACTATCCGGCCTGACCGGCGGGCAGTGGCAGCTGGTGGAGCCGATTTTCCGGCCGCTCAGGGCCGGTGGGCCGCCGGAGAACCACCTACCTCGTGACATCGTCAGTGCGATCCAGTGCGCAGTGCGCACCGGCTGTTCGTGCGGCAGTTGCGGTGGACTTCCCGCGTGGCCGAAGTGGGATCAATGTAGGCAGTTGGCGAGTCGGCGGGCTTCGTCGTGGTACGCGTCCGCTAGGTCGAATCGGCCGCTGGCGGAGTAATACTGGCTGAGGCGTGAGGCCGTTGTCGCTTCCGCGCTGCGGTCTCCGAGGCGTTGGTAAATGTCGAGGGCTCGGATGAGCTGGCGGTCACCACCGGTGAGGGCGGCGAGCTCCACGAGTGTGTATGCCTCGCCGTGAAGGTCGGCGATGGCGACGAATGTGTCGAGCGCGGCACCGAAGTGGGCTTCGGCTTCGGCGGTATGTCCTCGCCGGGCGCTGACGACTCCGAGTTGATGGGTGAGGTGGGCGATCCGGTGTCGGTCACCGACGCCGATGGCCAGGTCGAGTGCGTCATTCAGGTAGGCGCTTGCGCGGTCGGTGTCGCCGAGGGCTAGCCAACCTCGGCCGATGGATCCGAGCGCGTAGGCCTCGCCCCATTGCAATCCGGCATCTTGATACCAGCGGTACGCGCGAGAGTAGTAGTCGATGGCCTGGCCGGCTTCGCCGCGAAGTAGGTGCATCGCGCCGAGCCCTCCGAGGGCGGCCGCTACGCCGGCGGGGTGGCCCAACCGGGCGAAGATCAGCCGGGACCGGGTGAGGGCAGCTTCGGCTTGCTGATATTCGTCGTGGTAGAGGTGCAGCTGGCCGATTCCGCGGAGCGTGACCGCGGTCCCGAGAAGGTCATCAGCTCTCTGGCACACCTGCAGTGCCGTGTGATGGCTGCGGTTCCAGACGTCTGGCCGCAATGCCAGGGAGCACCAGGGCAGCAGTACGAACGCCAGCTCCCAAGCGAAATCGGCGCGATCGGCACGGGCGGCGACGTCGATCGCGGCGAGTAGCGTGACGTGTTCGGCGGCGAACCATCCGAGGGGGTCGGTGTGCACCGCGGCCGACACGGGCAGGCGGTCCCACCGCGGTGCGACAGTGACACCGGGGCCGAACTGGCTCGCTGGCAGCGCGCCGGCCGCCTGCTCGGCAAGGTGCAGGTAGCCGCCGAGTGCGCGGGTGAGGGCGGCTTGGTCCGGTGGGGTGTCTTGAACGAGCAGACGCACCAGCGGCGGGACCCGTAACCGCCGTTGGCCCAGCTCGTCCGGCCCGCGTGTGGTGATGAGCCGTGCCGCGACCAGCTCAGTCACCATCGAAACGGCGTTGTCGGCGCCGAGCACGGCGCCTGCGACCCACCCGGGTAGTGATGTATCGCCGAACGCGGCCAGCCCGCTCAACATGAGGCGCGCCTCGCTGCCCAGGCGGGGCGCTGCTGCCGGTGTGGGGCGAAGGGCTTGGGGTTCGGCGAGCAGGCTCAGATGCACTTGACGCAGTGCCGGGCCGGGTTCCACACCGAGTTCGGCGGCGAGGATCTGGCGGCAGTCCGCATATGTGGTGAGTGCGTCGGCGCGCCGGCCGAGCGCAATCTGCGTGCGCAGCAGTAGTAGCCACATCCGTTCGCGCAGTGGATGTTCGGCTACAAGCCCGCGTAGTTCGGCCACGATCGCCTGGAGTTCGTCGGAGGCGTCGCAGCCGGCCATGCTCAGCCTCACCTCAATGGACTCCTCGACAACGAGCAGGCGACGCTCGGTGAGGCGGTTGAGGTCGATGTGCCACAGCGGGCTCTGCGGTAGGTCTGCAAGAACCTGTCCTCGCCAGAGCCCGAGCGCTGCGTGGCACGCGGCGAGCGCTTCGGTGTTGCGCCCGAGCCGGCGCAGCCGCGACGCCTCATCGGCGAGCGTGCTGAAGCAGGTGGTGTCGATGCTGGCCGGGCCGGGTTCACAGACATACCCCGGTGGGCGGCGCAGGATGCGGCTGGACGGGAGCGCGCCGCGCAGCGCGCTGACATATGTGTGCAGGTTGGCGGCGGTGGATCGGGGTGGATCCGCGGGCCACAAGACCTCCACCAGGCGATCCATGGAGACCGGCTGGTCCGGCTGCAGCAGAAGTGTGGCCAGCAGCTGACGCGGTTTCACCCCACCGAGGTGCAGCGATTGGCCTTCTCGGCGAACCTCGAAGTCGCCGAGAAGGCGGAACTCCAGGGCCATCGTCGCAGCGTACGCGAGCGCGATGCCCCAAACCAGACGCAGGTTCGTCGACTCCTGCAGCGTCTCACGTAGACAGGCGGGTCTATTCAAGGCGGTCCAGAGGGCATCCTGCGACCGTGCCGCCTCGGCCTTGAGACAAACTGTAGGGCGATTGTAAATCGAGGTCTTACCAATGCGGCATGACTCGATCCCTTGTGAAAGCGGTGCTCACAAGCCTGATATGCACCGCGGTCGTGCTGGCGTTCGACGGAACGGTCGTGTCGGCGGCGGTGGCGACCCCATCGCCGATCTCGACCACCCCGTTCGCGATCAAGGTGAACTATGCCGCCTATGGCGCCGCGGCGAGCCGGTTGGACGCGTTGCTTCCCAACGTGACCGTCCCCACCGTCATGGACGATGCGAACTATGACCGGCGGGGCCTGTGCAACACGGGGTCGCTGGCGGATCTCGTCGGGCCACTGACCGGATTCTGCTTCAACGCAGCCGACACCAGCGACTGCCACACCTTTCCGCAAGGGCTGACCACGACACGTGACGCCACCGGTGGCGACTACAACGGCCGGCAACTGATCGTGACCAGCTGGTACCAGAAGAGCGAGTGCGGCAGCAGTTACGACACCACCCGCACGAAGGTGATCCTCGCCGACTGGGACGCCGACCATCCGAACACGTACCGCAAGCTCATGCTGGTCAAGCCGTACATCGACGGCGCCGGGAACCCGAACTTCAGCGCCTACACGCTGCACGCCTCCGGCATCTCCTGGTACGGCGACTACCTGTATGTCAGCAACGGCAGCACCGGGCTCGAGATCTTCGACATGCGCAAGATCTGGCGTGTCGACGACTCCGGCGACGGCATCGGACGCCAGTCGGACGGCAGCTACGAGTCGGCTGGCTACAAATACGTGCTGCCGTCGGTAGGCACGGTTCGTAATGCGGGCAGCTCGCCTCTGCAATGGTCGACCCTCGGACTCGACCGGGCGCAACTGTCACTGGTCACGACGGAGTGGATCGAAACGTCCGGCACCCGGCACGCGGTGCGCTACCCGCTCGACGCTGCGACGCAGGCGTTCAAACCGGGCGCCGACGGGCTGGTGCACGCCACGCAGGCTCTCAACTACACCTACCCGCACGTTCAGGGAGCGGTGTCGCACAACGGCCGGTGGTGGTTCGGGGCCAGCCTGCCCAAGGCCATGTACTACTGGGAACCAGGTATCTCGGCTCGCCAGTTCACGTGGATCGGCTATACCGAAGGCCTCTCGTACTGGGAGGACGCAAGCAACCCGGATCTGCTGTGGACGGTCAGGGAGGCTGTCGACACGCGCGTCGTGTTCGCCGTCGAGCAGTCGCGCTACTCGGTCTGACATCAGCACCCACAGCAGATGATCACGATGCCGTGGTCGCCTGGCGAAGCGTCCGCCTTGCCAGGCGACCACGGGGGAGTAGCGTCCGGCGGCAGACTCCCGCACGACCATGTCGGCCCCGACCCACCTCGGCACAATCGGTGGGACGTCAGCGCCGCCCGGACGCGTACCGGGCGGCGCTGACGCGCGGGGGTGGGTAGCTGCTCTCGAATGTGTGTCTACGAGTGTCCTTTAGGTGTCACGAGTGTTGTATGGTCTTCTGTGTGAACCTGACGGAATGGGCACGCGCACAGGGGATCGCTCCGCGTACCGCGTATCGCTGGTTCCGTGAGGGCACGTTGCCGGTCCCTGCGGAGCGAGTGGGGCCGCGCACGATCCTGGTGAACATCGACGCGAACACCTCACCCATGGTGATCGGAGGTGTGGGCCTGTATGCCCGTGTGTCTTCTCATGATCAGAGGGCCGATCTGGAGCGCCAGATCACCCGGCTGTCGGCGTGGGCTGCCAAGGCGGGGCACAAGGTCGTGCGTGTCGAGTCGGAGATCGCCTCGGGTATGGACGGCGCCCGTACGAAGGTGTGCCGTCTGCTGGCCGACCCGAAGGTGACCTGTGTGGTGGTGGAGCGCAAAGACCGCCTCGGGTGTATGAACGTCGAACTCGTTGAGGCCGCCCTGTCGGCGACCGGCCGCCGCCTGGTGGTTTTGGACGACGGCGAGGTTGAAGACGACCTGGTGGGCGACATGGTGGAGGTGCTGACGTCGTTCTGCGCTCGTCTGTACGGCCGCGGCTCGGCGAAGAACCGGGCGGAGAGGGCTCTGGAGGCGGCGGCGGCGGCCGATGGCTGAACGGAACAAGCAACTGCGTACCATCGACGCGTCGTTCGTCGTCCTCGGCCCGTCCGGTGTGGCGATACGCGACCGGCTCAAGCACCTCACCGGCGAGGACGAGCAGGTGCTTCGGGCGGTGGGCGAGCACCTGGGACGTCTGGCGTCGCTGGACCTCAAGACGCGGTGCGCTGACGGTCTGGAGCACAACTCGGATAGGTGGGCGGCCCGTAAGCAACGCCTGACGGCTGAGTCGTCGTCGCGCTGGGCTGGGTCGATCACGAGGGCTACGCACGATCAGTGGGCGTTGTCTCGTCGATGCCAGCTCGCTCACATCCAGACCCTCGAAGCTGGTGTCCAGACGCTGATGCACCGCCTGTCCCTGCCGATCGCAGAGAAGGGCACCAAGCGGGCGGCGGGCGGATACCGCTCGAAGCACGAGTGGTTCCAAAAGTCGCGCCGCCTGGTGGTGCTTGAGCACCGGATGGGGCAGGAGCAGGCCGACCGCCAGGCCGGTGTCGTGCACGTCGTGCGCGGCGGCCGACGCCTGCTGAACAACCGGCACACCCTCCAAGCAGCGCAGCTCACCGAAGCGCAGTGGCGCCGGCGGTGGGAAGCGCAGCGCTGGTTGCTGGCCGCTGACGGCGAGTCCGGTAAGAGGTTCGGCAACGAGACGATCCGCGTCACCCCCGACGGCGAAGTGTCGATCAAGCTGCCCGCCCCGTTCGCCCATCACGCGAACGCGAAGCACGGCCGGTACATCCTCGCCGCCCACGTGCAGTTCCAGCACCGGGGCGACGAGTGGCGCGACCGCATCGGCGGTAACCGGGCCGTGGCCTACCGCATCCACCTGGACGTGCGGCGCGGACGCTGGTACCTCACCGCCTCGTGGCAACGAACGCCCGTGAAGACGATCCCGCTCGATACGGCCCGAGCCAAGGGCATCGTCGGCGTCGACACCAACGCCGACCACTTCGCCGCCTACCGGCTCGACCAGCACGGCAATCCGATCGGCGATCCGCGCCGTTTCCACTACGACCTGTCCGGCACCGCCGATCATCGCGACGCGCAGATCCGGCACGCCCTCACCCAGTTGCTGCACTGGACGAAGCAGACCGGCGCACAGGCAATCGGCATCGAGAACCTGGACTTCACGGCCGAGAAGACCCGCGAGAAGCACGGCCGGCGCACAAGGTTCCGGCAGCTCATCTCCGGCATGCCGACCGGCAAGCTCAAGGCCCGCATCGTCTCCATGGCCGCAGAGCTGGACATCGCGATCGTCGCCGTTGACCCGGCGTACACGTCGATGTGGGGCGACCAGCACTGGCGCAAGCCGTTGACCAGCGACAAGCGAAAGATGTCCCGTCACGATGCCGCTGGTATCGCGATCGGGCGACGCGCCCTCGGGCATCCGATCCGGCGACGGACGGCACCGCCCCCGCAGCACCAGAGTGATGCTGTGGGGCATCGGACCGTCCAGGCCGGACCGGGCGTTCCAGGGCCTGAGGAAACCCGCCCACCCGTCACGGAGCGTGCACACGATGCACGTCACCGGACGGAGACAACGAGAACGCGGAGGACCAGCGCATCCAACACCGTTCGGGATGCGCGCAGTTCCGGGACGTGGGCACAAGGCTCACCCCTGGACACTGTTTAGGAACGGTCTCGGTCAGCCGCGCCACCATTTCTGGTTGGCGCCGCCGGTGCAGTCCCACTGCTGTAGCGGCGTGCCGGTGCCACCCCAGCCGCTGACGTCGACGCACTTGTTGGCCTGTGGGTTGACCAGGTCGTTGGCGCCGGTGAGGACGAACTGTTGGGCCGGGTTGCCGCTGCAGTTCGCGATCCGGATGGCCGCGCCGGCGGCGGTCGACCCCCAGGCGACGTCCATGCACAGGTTGTTCACGGTCCGGATCGTGCCGTCGCCGGGGAATGTCCAGTTCTGGGCGTTGGTGCCGTTGCAGTCCCAGAGTTGCAGACGCTGGCCGTCGGCGAAGTTCGAGTTCGGCACGTCGATGCACTTGTTCTGCCAGCCGATGATGCGGCTAGTGCCGCCGCCGGCCGTGGTCAGGCTCAGCCCGTACGCACCGAGGATCTCGTTGACCGGCTGGAACACCGTCGTGCCTCCGGTCGTGCAGTTGCCGCCGGCGCCCGAGGTGACGCCCTGCGCTTGGTTGCCAGACATCCAAGACCCGCCCGAGTCGCCGGGTTCGGCGCAGGCGCTGGTCTGGGTGAGCCCGTAGACGAGCGAGCCTGAGTAGTTCACCGTCACGTTCTTGGCCTGCACCGTTCCGCACCGCCAGCCCGTTGTGCGCCCGGAGCGGCAGATCGAGCTGCCGACGGGTGCTTCCGCCGAGCCGGCCACGGCGACGTTGCCGCCGGCGTAGTCGTTGACCCACGGGCGTGGCGTCCAACTGCTGTTGGTGCGGACCCACGCGTAGTCGTTGCCGGGGAAGGAGGAGCCGGCGAAGCTGCCTTGGGCGACGTTGTTGTAGCCCCAGGTCGGGTTGCCTGCGGTGCCGCAGTGCCCGGCTGTGACGAAGCCGCCGTTGTTCACGGAGAAGCCGATAGAGCACAGCGTCGTGCCGTTGATGTTGTACTGGTCGCCGCCGCGGATGTCGTAGACGGGCTGGAATGGCCGGGCGGTGGTGTCCAGCCGGACAGCGTCGGCGGTGAGATGGGCGGCGTCGGCCAGCCGACGCCCGGATGACGCGGTGGCAGCGGCGATGACGACCTGGTTGGCCACCGGATCGATGTACCAGGCGTACACCTCCTTCGTGGCGGTGTTGGCCACGGTGTCGAGCTTCTTCTTGACCTCGGCCAGGTGCCGTTCGGTACGGGCGACGGTGACCGGTTTCGCTCCCGCCGCTTGGACGAGGGCGGCGTCGGCGGGGGTGAGGACGCCGACAGCGAGCTGGGCGGCGTCGGCGGAGTACCACGCGCCGCCGAAGCGGTCGCCCAGGGCCGCCCGGACGCCGGGCTCGACGGCCATGGCGGCGGCCTCGTGGGCCTGGCGGACACTAGCCTGGGCCTGCGTCAGGTGCAGGTCTCGTTGCAGTGCCTGCTGCAGGGCGGTCGATGGTTGCGGTGCGGGCGGGCGTGCTTGAGCAGGGGCGGGCAAAGTCGACGCTGCGGCGAGGATGAGCGTGCCGACCGTTGCAACGATTCTCACGATAGGTCCTTTGGGGTACAGGGACGGGGGGCGTGAGAGCGCTCTCTTGCAGTGAACTTTACAGTTACATGCCTGGATGTTCAATCACCCTGGGTCGATGGCCGCCGAGCCTCGGCCCACACGACGTTGGACTGGTCCGCGATGGTGTCAGCAAAGTACTGCAGCTGGAACCGTTCCTCGCCGAGCATCTCCATCGGGATCCGGCGCGTATCACGGTGGACCCTGCCGTTGACCCCGGCCATGAACATGTCGCAGGTGTGCTGGATCTCGGCGAAAGACCCGTAACTGGCGCGTAGGTAGGTCATGGTCGGCACCAGGCCCCGTTTGGCGGCCTTCACCTCGTTCTCCGCGCCGCCCTTGGGCGCCGGATCGGAAGCGATCCGGCGCAATCCACCCTGGGCGACTTCCTGGCGTGTGGTCGGATGCTTGGCGGCACTGCTGAGGATCACCGCGCGCGGTTGATGAGGCGATCGGGGCGGATCACGATGGTGCTGACGGTCCCGAGACCCCACACGGTTGTGCTGAGCATCGCTTGGCAGTCCAGAGAAAGCATGGAGAACTCCGGAACGAACCGGTCGGTGAACAGCCCAGCGAAGCCGCTCCGCAAAGCGGTCGAGCCGCTTCCCGCCAGGTCCCATTCGTCGGACAGCCGCACCCTGATCCAGGCGTACTCGGGATCGATCTCGCCTGGCGCGCGGTAGTCGACGCTGAGCAGGAACTCCCGGTGGTCGTCGATGACGCCGTACTCGGTGGCCATCCGCCACCAACCGGCGTTTACTTTCGTGGCCATCTCCGGATCGCTGACGTCGACGATCTCCTCTGGCGTGGAGTCGAACCTGCCGTGCTCGGGCCCGCAGGTCGCTGGCGAGTGAAACGGTGGAGGAGGAGGCAACGGCAGCCGGACCTCCTCGTGTATCCGCTCCAGGAACACCACTCCGGCCTGATCAAGATCTGCCGCGACGTCGGCATCGGTGACAGGCATTCCGCGATGCTAACCGAGCGCCTTCGAGGCTCCACCGCCTGGACGACGGTTGCCGAACAATTCCCGCAAGATGGGGACGATCGGGCTGGTGAGTGTCCGGTCATCACCGTTGTGCTGGACGAGGTTGATGATTCCCATGGCGATGTGTCCGGTTCGCCGGTCGTCGGCGGCGGTTGCGATGTCGTGCGAGGCGATGTCGGCGAGTAATTGGCGGACGAGAACTCCTTCACCCCACAACGCCTCCGCTGGAACGGAGAGCCGACCGAGCCAGCCGAGGAGCATCTCCGCCCGTCGGGTCGGGGACGGTTCATGGCCGACCAGTAGCCGGCGAAGCTTGCCCACCTGTTCGTCGGACAGTCCGCCGGCTTCCTGGCCGGTCATCGAGGCGAGCACGGGCCGCAGAACCTCGGGGACCTTACGGTCAGCCAGATGACGCAACGCCTTCTCGCCCGCGGGCCGGAACTGTGGACGTCCTTCGTGTAGCTGCAGCAGGTCGGTCAGCGGCCCGTAAAACTGAACGATCTGGCCGGGAACGCCTTGGGCGGCTAGCAGAAGATGCAGGCTCGCTGGGTGGGCGATGATCAAGTCGTCGCGGAAGCGTCTGCGTTCCCAGCTGACAGTGTCGTAACCGTGCAGACTCGCGTGTGCGATCACCTCACCGGCAGCGTCGCGAAGCACCAGTGTTCGGCTGCCGTGGCATCGGCAGATGTCTCCGGTGAACGATCCGGTCGTTGTCGCCGAACGCAGCTCGGCCAGGGCGGCGGGATCGCGTATCTCGGCCAGAACGGTCCGGGTGGCGATCGGACCGGCGTCTTCGCCGCCGTCGGCAATCTGAACCGAGGCCGCCCGCGACCAAACGTCAGCAAGCCAATCGATCATGTTCATCATCCGGCGGCCGTCTCAGGGGCGATCCATGGGGGTAGGCGTTTGCCTTCGCGATGGACCTGGAGCCATTCATGACGGTTCCAGCCTGCGTATTGGGCACCGATCGGGGCGAGTTGCAGCTCGGGATCGTCGCTGACAAGCAGGACGATCAGCCGGCGGCCGAACAGCAGATGCCAGCGACCGATTCCGGCGAGCTCATTGAGGAGAAGCATTGCGTCGGCTCGGTGGTCGGCGTAACAACGGTCGAAGCGGTCGAGCACCAGCACACGCTGGGAATGATCTGCGTCCAGCAGGCAGTCGGCGAGGCCGTCGGAGAATGCCGCCCATTTGCGTGCACCGTAATCGCGCGGCCAGCCGGGTACGGCGGCGATCACCGCGTTGCGTAGGGCGTCGGCATGCTCGCAACCGCCGAGGTCTGCGACGGCATAGTCGTACCCGAGCCTTTCGAGGTCCCGGCGGAGACGCTCCAGCGCCCACGGATGCCTGACGAGATGCACATGCCCCTGCTGCAACAGCATCAGGTCTTCGGGATGGGTGCCCCGGTCGGCATCGTCGAAGATCGGCACCGCAGGAGTGTAAGACGAGGCATGCTGACACTGCTGAAGGCCTGGGAACGCAACTGTAGGCGTCGATGTGAGGCCGGGGACGGGTCGGCACACTTGGTGTGCCAGTCGCGCAGGCGCTTGCCCAGCAAATCTGTCGCGAGAAGAAGATGAGGTCACGTAGCCTTCAGGTCCTGCCCGTCGTCTAGCGGCCTAGGATCGCGCACTCCCTTCGGGATGCGAGACGTCGGTTCGAATCCGGCCGGGCAGGATCGAGCGCGGACACCAGCACGCTTTCCTGCAGATCGCGTTCCCCGCGACGCGGCGAACCCGGCCTGGATAGTGGGGGACAGCATCGTCCGAGGTGTCAGGTTCGGGCGGCACAGCCATCAGGCGGCGCGCAGCGCGTCGGTCGGGGTGAGCCGTGCCGCGCGTACGGCGGGGTAGAGGCCGGCGACGGCGCCCACCAAGCACGCGGCGGCGAGGGCGAGGCCCACCGCGGCCGGCGGGACCAGCGGTTGCCAGCCCCGCTGCATGGACAGCGCATACGTGGCTGCCGCGCCGAGCAGCACACCGGCGGCGCCTCCACAGGCCGCGAGCAGCAGCGATTCGACGAGGAACTGCCCGGCCACGTGCCGCCGGGCGGCACCGAGCGCGCGCCGCAGGCCGATCTCGGCCCGTCGTTCGAGGACCGAGATGACCATGACGTTGGCGATGCCGACTCCGCCGACGAGCAGGGCGACCGCGCCCAGGCCGAGGAAGAGGAAGGTGCCGGAGTTCGCGACGTCGAGCCGGGTGGTGAGCGCGTCCGATGGCCGGCTGACCGTGACGTCGCGCGGCTGCTCCGGGTTGGCCGCCCGGGCGAGCATGCTGGCGACCTCGGCCGTGCGCTCCTGCTGTGCGCGGACGTAGATCCGGCTGGCGGTGCCGTCATGGCCGAAGTCGGCGACGGCGGCCGCGAACCCGATGAGCGCGGAGCGGTCCACCTCCGGTGCGAAGTCGAGCGGGGCGAGGATGCCGATGACGGTGTACCAGTAGCCGCCGATGAACACGCGCGGGTCCCCGGACAGGTCCTCGACACCGAGCCGCTCGGCCGCCGCATGCCCCAGAACGGTGATCGCGTACCGGCTGGTCACGTCGGTGAAGAAGGTGCCGTGCGTCAGGTGCCCGTCGAGGACCGTCAGCAGCGACGCGTTCGCGGCGCGTACCGCCAGGCCGTTGGACAGCACGGACGGTATCCGGTCGGTGCGCCGCACCTTCATCCCGGCCAGTTCGGCGGTCGGCGCGCTGGCCAGTATCCCGGCGGTGAGGCTGACCCCGCCCGCCGCGGTCGACGGCAGCGGCCGCTCCTGGCCGCTCGGGCTCTGTCCACTCGTGACGGTCAGCAGATTGGTGCCGAGGCGATCGATACGCGCCAGCAGGTCGGACTGGCTGGATCGGGTGATGCCGAGCACGGCCACCAGCGCGGCGATGCCGATCGCCACGCCGAGCACCGACAGGGCGGTGCGAGCCGGCCGCGTACGCAGCCCGATCGTGGCGACGGGCAGCAGGTCGGCCGCACGCATGTGGGGCAGTAGGGTCATGCGGTACTCCCGGAGTCGTGTTCGACGAGCCCGTCGCGCAAGCTGATCCGCCGGCGGGCGGCCTGGGCGACCTCGTCGCTGTGCGTGATGACGACGATTGTGGTGCCGTCTGCGTTCAATTGGCGTAGCAGCAGGAGGATCTCGGCGCCGTTGGCCGAGTCGAGGTTGCCGGTGGGTTCGTCGGCGAAGACGATCGGCGGGCGGCCGATCAAGGCCCGGGCGATGGCCACTCGTTGTTGTTCGCCGCCCGACAGCGTGCGGGCTCGATGGTGCGTGCGGTGGGCCAGCCCCACCCGATCCAGTGCTTCGGCCGCTGCGGCGCGGCGCTGCTTGGCGGGCACGCCCCGGTACAGCAGGCCGGTCGCGACATTGTCCAGTGCGCTGAGCTGAGCCAGCAGGTGGAACTGCTGAAAGACGACGCCCATTCGGTACGCCCGCAGCCCGGCGAGCCGCCGGTCGGACAGCCGCTCGATGGGCTCGCCGGTGATGCGGATCGAGCCGCTGGTCGGCCGGTCCAGCCCGGTGGCGAGGTTGAGCAGCGTGGACTTGCCGGAGCCGGACGGGCCGACCACCGCTGTCAGTTCTCCGCTGTGGACGGCGAGGTCGATGCCGCGGATCGATTCGACGGGCGGGCTTCCCGGATAGACCTTGCGCGCGTCGCGCAGTTCCAGCACGGCGCTCATGAGGCGGGCACCTTCACTCGCTGGCCGGGCGTCAGGTCACCGGTCACCTCCACCCGCCCGGCCGTGCCGTCGAACAGGCCCGGCTCGACCGGCACGTACTGGTCGGACTCCAGGCGTACCTGGTAGCCGCCGCCGGGCCGGGCGAGCAGCGCGACGATCGGGACGGTCAGCACGTTCTCGTGGGTCTGGCGGGTGAAGGCCACCAACACCGGCGCCTGCTCCAGAGTGCCCGTTCCGGACGGCGGCGTGGCGCTGATCGTCGCCTGGAACGGGGACTCCACGCCGCCGCCGTCCGACGAGCCGGACTGCCCCGACGCGGCGGGTGGACGCGTGATCGCCAGGACGGTTCCGGGGAACGGCGCCGTCCCGGTCAGGGTGAGGGCGACCCGATCACCGACCTTGATCAGGCGTCGCCGGTCGGCGGTGATCGCGGCGGTGACCACCGGCGTGGTTGCCGTCACCGTCACCACCGGCTGATCCGGCTGGGCCATGGCGCCGATCGTGGCCAGCGCCTCGGTGATGCGTACCGCGCCGGGCTGGAACACCACCTGACCCAGCGGCAGGCTGCCGCTGCGCTGCGCGGACGGCAGGCCCCAGGCGGCCTGCCAGCGCCGGATCGCCGTGGCGGTGGCCGCCGAGAAATGCCCGTCCACGGTGAGCCTGCGGTAGGGGTCCAGGCCCAGCGCGACCAGGTTCGTCTCCAACTGCCGCACGTCCGGGCCGTCGGTCATGCCCGCCTCGAAGTCCCGGTACGCCGGCAGACGGCCGTAGAGCAGACGCACGGCCTGATCGGCCACCGCGTACAGCCGCGCGCCGCGAGCCACCATGATCTCCGCTGCGGTGATCCCGGTCAGCACCCCGGGCTGACCCAGGTGCACGATCGGATACGTGGCGCCGTAGCCGAAGGTGCCGTTGATCTGAAACCGCTCCGAGATCGTCCCGCGGGTCACCTCGGCGGTCGCGGTCGGAACCTGCGCCGTCGCCGAGCCCTGGCCCTCGGGCTGCCGGGCTTCGGTGAGCCACGCCGCACCGGCCGCCCCGCCGGCGACGACGGTCACGAGCGCGCCGCCGAGCACCTTGCGCCGGCTGGTCACGGCTGCGTCATCCCGACGCGTACGCCGTCCAGGTACTGCTGGCACGGAGCGGGCAGTTCGTTGCCCTTCTGCATCTCCTGCTCCATCGGCGTACCGGTGATCGCGTACCGGCCACGGGAGTCGGGGTCGGGCCAATCCGGAAAGCCGTTCTGCCGCATGCACGCGGCGAACCTGCGCAACTTGTCGATGTCCGACGCGCTCGGCACGGGCCTGCCGCCCCAGAGGCTCGCCGGCAGTTGCTGCATGACCGACTGACACGCGTCCAGTGCCGACGCGAATGTCTCGTCGTCGACGCCGGCCGGCTTGTCAGCCTTCCCCTGCACCTTGCCGTCGGCGAAGGCGGGCGCCTGGAAGCCGGCGACGCCGTGCTCGCGTACGCATTGCGCGTGCTGCTCAAGGATCGCCACGATCTGTGCCTCGCTGAGCGCGCCCGCGCTGGGTGACGGCGCGGCGGCCGGGGACGTGCCCGTGCAGCCGGCGAGCCCTGCCAGTGCCACAACGACGGCGGCCGCGAGGCCGAGCCTCAGATGTCTCGTCATGCCGTCGAGCATCGCGTCGCAGCGCCCCGCCATCGTCTGAGCGCGCTCGGATCCTGGCCGCCGTCCGTACGACCGCGCGCATACGCGGCGTACGACCACGATCTGATGTACGTGACCGCGGCGCTACCTATCCTGGACGCGTGCCCTCGGTGATCGACCTGTACCGCCGGATCGAGCCGTGGCGCGGCTACCTGTTCGACGCCGCGCTGGCGGCGGCGATGCTGGCACTGTCCAACGTGGCCGCAGGCAAGCCGGGCCAGGCGGCGCCGGCGCAGCCGTGGATCGTCGCCGCCTGGTGGACACTCGGCGCGGTGATCGTCCTGGGCCTGCTGCTGCAGCGCCGCTGGCCGGTCCCCGCACTCGTCGTGGTCACCTTCGGCGCGGTCGCGCATCAGCTCATCTCCGAGGCGGACAATCGCCGCATCCCGTTCCCCACGCTGATCGATCTGGCCGTGCCGATCGTTCTCTACACCGTGGCCTGCCGGAGCAGGTCACGCTGGACGTCGCTGGCCGCGCTGGCCGCCGTGGCCGCCGTCGAAGTGGCGGCAAGCCTGAGCGGCGGGCTGATTCCCGACGCCGAAGCCGGCCAGGACGGCGCCCGGCAGGCCGGCGTATGGCTCTACGGGACCAGGGCGGACGGCAAGTCCGCCGTCGCCGACGACCAGCTGCAAGCGTTCGTCCACCAGCAGACCATCGAGCTGGCGCTGGTCGTCCTGCTGGCGCTCGCTCTGGGCTACGCGCTGGGCGAAGCGGCCCGCAGCCGCCAGGCCCACGTGCGCACCCTCGAACAGCGCGCATCGGACCTCGAGCGGGAGCACCGCCAGCGCGTCGAACTCGCCGCCGCGGACGAGCGCGCCAGGATCGGCCGGGAGCTGCACGACGTCATCGCGCACAGCCTGTCGGTCATCGTGGTCCAGGCGCAGGCCGCGCTCGCCGCCCAGCATCGCCGTCCCGAACGCACCACCCAGGCGGTCCGCGAGGTCATCACGGTCGGCCGGGATTCGCTGGCCGAGATGCGCCGGCTCATCGGCGCGTTCAGCCCCGAGCTGGACACACGGGACCGGCTCGCGTCGCCCATCGGCGTCGCCGCGCTGCCCGCCCTCATCGAACGGATACGCGCGGCCGGCGTACCCGTGCAGTATTCATTGGACGGTGCGCCAGCGGAGCTGCCAGCTGGCGTCGACGCGTCGGTGTACCGGATCGTGCAGGAGGCGCTCACCAACACGCTCAAGCACGCGGGAGCCGGCGCCACGGCGCGGGTGCGCCTGGCCGCCGGACCGGAGTATGTCGACGTGGAGGTCACCGACGACGGAACCGGACCACCGGCCGACCCGGACACCGACGACGGGAACGGCCTGCGGGGCATCGCCGAGCGCGTCCACCTGCTCGGCGGCACGCTGACCGTCGGCCCCAACCCGCGCGGCGGCTTCCTGGTCCGCACCAGGCTGCCCATCCCCGCCGCAGCGTCATGAGCGACGCGGTCACCGACAAGCGGCACATCCGGGTCGTGCTGGTCGACGACCAGGCGCTGATGCGGACCGGATTCCGGTTCATCCTCGACGAAACCGACGACATCGCCGTGGTCGGCGAAGCCGCAGACGGCGCGGCGGCGGTTCGCGTCGTCGAGCGCACCCGGCCCGACGTGGTCCTGATGGACATCCGCATGCCGGGCATGGACGGCATCGAAGCCACCCGGCGGATCACCGCCTCGACGCCGGCGGTCGCGATCCTCGTGCTCACCACCTTCGACCTCGACGAATACGTGTACGCGGCGCTGCGCAACGGGGCGAGCGGATTCCTGCTGAAGGACGCGATCGCCGACGACCTGCTCGCCGCGGTCCGGGCGGTCGCCGCCGGAGAATCGGTCACCGCGCCCAGCGTCACCCGCAGGCTCATCGCCCACTTCGTGAACACGACGCCGGCCGGAGCCCAGCCCGACGACCGCCTCGGCCCGCTCACCGCCCGCGAGCGCGAGGTGCTCACGCTGATCGGACGCGGCCGGTCCAACCCCGAGATCGCCGAAGACCTCCAGCTCGCCCCCGGCACCGTGCGTACGCACATCGGCCGGATCTTCGCCAAACTCGACCTGCGCGACCGCGTCCAGGCGGTGATCCTCGCGTACGAGCAGGGCCTGGTTCAGCTCGGCGAGAACAGCTGACGAGCGCGTGTTCCGACGGCCGCTCCGAGACGGACGGTCAGGGCGTGACCTTCGGGCGGCGGGTGCTCAGGGGACGATGGGGACGGCGGTGATGCTGACTGTCTGCGTGCCGACGGCATTGGTGACGTTGGCGTAGACGGTGATGGCCCCGATCCACGCGAGGTTGGTCATGTCGAGCTGCGTGGTGCCCTTGCACGGCTGCGGTGTCGTCCAGAGTCCGACGAAGCTCATCTTGCAACTGGTCGGGGCGCCCTCACTGGCGACCTGGACGTTGAGGAGCAGGCCGCCGTTTGGGCTGTGCAGGCTGAGGATCTTGATCGTGGGCGGTTTGAGGCTGATGGTCGCCGAACCCACGGTGCCCAGGAGCGTGCGGGAACCAGGCGGGCCGAACCGCGTCACCGCGCGGACGGTGACGGGCCCGGGCTGGCCGGCAAACTGCACGGTCTGTCCGGTGACGGCGCGGTCGGGCTGGCCGGGCGCGGAGACGAGGTAGTGGACGAGCGTGCCACGGCGCAGGTCGGGCCGGTTCCACTTGACGATGACGGCGTCCGTAGTGGTGCGCACGGTGACGGCCGGGGCGGCGGCGGCAACCGGGACGAGAGACGGGCCGCCGGCCGCGGTGGTGGCGGTGGTGGTGGTGGGCGTGCCGGTCGGTGTCGCCACTGTCGAGGCCGTGGCCGACGGGCTGGAGGCGCCGATCCGCACACTCTTGATCAAGCCGTTCACGGCGTCGACGACGAGAACGTGCGAGCCGTCGGCGCTGTCGACATAGATCCGTCCGTCGTCACCGCGGAGCAGCCGGGGCGCGCCGTGGTCGCCGCTGGCCGGCGTGGACGTCGCGGCGAGGCGGGTGCCGGCCGGGACCTTCGCGCGGCCGGTCGGGGCGCCAGTGCGATCGAAGGTCAGCACCTCGTCGGTGTTCTGATCGATCAGCGCGATGACGTTCGCGGTGGCCATCGGCTCGCCGAAGCGGCCGTCCCGGGGCAGGTCGGCGACGATCGGCTTGGCGGCCGGGCGGTTGTGCAGCCCGGCGGTGTCGAGCAGGATCAGGCGGGCGTGGTCGGGGTCGACGACGGCCAGCCGGTCGGTCGCGGCACTGCTGGCGATGTACGCCGAACTCGGCAGATCGCTGCCGATGGCGACGGGCTCGCCGAGGCCCCGCTCGCCGATCGTGCGCAGGGTGTCCGAAGTGGTGTCCACCAGGACGGCCTGGTCGTCGACAACGGTCAGCGCACCGGCGTGGCCCTGCTCGAGCTGCGCATGGCAGACCAGGCGGGCAGCAGACCTCATCAGCGAGCACAACGATCCGCTGTCGATGCGATGCAACCAGACGGTGCCGTCGCCGGTCGCCGCGGGCCGCGACAAGGGTCCACCAGCGGCGACGGTGGCGGCCGGGTCGCCCAGCCGCACGACCTGGCCGGCGTTGCGATAGACCAGGTACGGCCCCCCGGCGACCTCGAGGATGACGGGCTGCTCGGTGGCGGGTGGCGTGCTGCTGCCCTCGACACCCAGCGTCGCCTTGCTGAACATGGTGATCCGCGAGCGCTGCACGACGTAGCCGGACTGTTCGCCTTGCGTGACCTGACTGCCGGCCTCGTCGCTCGGCACCGAGACCTGCGCGTCGACCCGGGCGGTCGCCCCGTCGACGTGATAGGCAGCCTGGCTCACGTCGCTGTAGACCCAGTGTCCGTCCTGGACGAACTGCGGTCCGGGCGAGGCCGGGGCGTGACCGGTCACGGCGAAGCCGACGATCGCCGCGCAGAGCGTCGCCACGGCCGCGATCGCAACGCGGGTGCGCGTCGTGGCGCGGCGTCCGCTTCCCTCGGAATGAATCCCGTCAGTCGACTCCACACTGGGACCATAGCCGCCGGTCGGGGTCACGCGGAACAGGGAAATGACAAGATTCTTATGCCGATCTACATAGGATCAACTGTGCCGCCACGGCCGCGCTCCGCTGTCATCAAATCCTCATGTTGACTGTGGATAATACGGCCGTGACCACTGTTGCCCGAGCACGGCGACCCCACGCGTAACTAGGGAGTGATGCCGCACGGTTCGCGCCACCGAGTCGGGCGGTGGTCACGCCGTCGCGGCGGCGATCGTCAAGAGCTCGGCGGCCAGCGGGGTCGGCGTACGCCCGAGCCAGAGGGCGTTCAGCGGACGGACGAGGGGCATGCCGTCCACCGTCAGCTCGACGAGTTCGCCGGAGGCGATGGCGGCCGCGGCCGCCCGGGAGCTGATCACGCCGACGCCGCCGCCCGCGCGTACGGTGGCGAGGATCGTCGTCGTCGAACCCAGGCTGATCACGTGCGGCAGTTTCGGGGCGAAGCCGAGAGCCTGTTCCAGCGCCCGCAGGAAGGTGTCTCGGGTGCCGGAACCCGGTTCGCGCAACAGCAACGGCTGGTCTGCCAGATCAGTCGGGCGCAGTGGCCGCCACGCGTGTGCGGCCAGCGGATACCCGGCCGCGACGACGAGGGCCAGCCGGTCGTCGCCGACGACCCGGGAGCTCAGATCCGCCGGAACGTCCGGCGACTCCACGAACCCGAGGTCCACCGTGCCGGAACGGACCGCCTCGATCACGCCGTTGCTGTTGGCCACGGCGGCCGAGATGTCGAGCCCGGGATGAGCACGCCGCAGACTGAGCAGCCAGGCGGGTACCAGATGCTCGGCCACGGTGAGACTCGCCGAGACGCGCAGCCGCGCCTGCCGGTCCGCACGGAGCGTCAGGACACCGTCGGCCAGCGCCTGAGCGGCGTCCACGACCCCGTGCGACCAGGCGACGACCGCTTCGCCGGCCGGCGTGAGCAGACTGCCGCGCCGGGAGCGTACCAGCAGCGGTACGCCGAGGCGGCGTTCCAGTTTCGCCAGCCGGGCGCTGGCACTGGGCTGCGTGATCCCGTGAACCTGCGCGGCGCGGCCCACGCTGCCGGTCTCCGCGACCGAGATGAGCAGGTCGAGCGCGGGCAGGTCGCTGATCCAGGGCGGCAAAGGCATCGTCCGCAGTGTGGCACAGGCGTTCGTCCTGGCGGGCCGGTTAGGCCGTGAGTTGTTGCAGGGCGAGGCTGGTCACGCTGACGGAGGCCGATTAGTCCGTCACGCTGACGGAGGCCGGTTAGGCCGTGACGTGTTGCAGGGCGAGGCTGGTCACGCTGACGGAGGCCCACAGGAGAAGGCCGAGCAGCAGCGGCCGGATGCCGGCGCGGCGTATCGCGGCCAGGTCGGTGGACAGCCCGACGGCGGCCAGGGCGACCGCAACGAGGAACAGCGCCGCCTGATGGGCGACGGGCTGCACCGCGGCGGGGATCAGCCCCGCGCTGTGCAGCGCGGCGGTGGCCACGAACGCCACCAGGAACCACGGCACGAGGGTGGTGACGCGCCGGATTCCGGACGTCGGCGGCAGGCCGTCGCGGCGACGCGTCAGGGCAGTGAGGACCAGCACGATCGGGATGATCATCAACGTGCGGGCGAGCTTGACGACGACGGCATACCGGGCGGCGTCGGGGCCGAACGCGCCGGCGGCGGCCACCACGGAACTCGTGTCGTTGACGGCGGTCCCGGCGAACAGCCCGAACGCGTGCTCGCTCAAGCCGAGCATCCGGCCGAGCGGCGGGAAGACCACCACCGCGGCCACATTGAACAGGAAGATGGTCGAGATCGCGTACGCCACGTCGTCGGCGCGGGCGCGGATCGCCGGTGTGGTCGCCGCGATGGCGGACGCGCCGCAGACGCCGGTGCCGACGCCGATCAGCGTACGCAGATCGCGCGGGACGCCGAGCCACCGGCCGAGGATCCAGGCCAGCAGCAGGCACACCCCGAGGGTGCCGAGCATGACCGGAAGCGATCCCGCGCCGACGCGTACCACCTCGCCGAGCGACAGCTGAGCGCCGAGCAGCACCACCGACAGCTGCAGCAGCACCCCCTTGGCCACGTTCAGCCCGGGCCCGAGCGCCTCGGTCCGGCGACGGGCAAGGGGGCTCAGCAGCACTCCGCCGACGACGGCGAGCACCGGCGCGCCGACGACGGGGACCAACGTGCCGGCCGCGGTCGCGGCGAGCCCGAGCAGCGCGGCGACCCCGATACCGGCGGCCCATCCCGGGGACCGGGGGCCAGACTCCTCAGCGAGAACGATCACTCGTCCAGGCTTCGCCGCCGGGCGGCGAGCCGGTAGCGGTCAGCTGCCGACCAGGGTCATAGACATCGCCTATGACTGCGGCGGCGTACGTCGGCGCGAGCGGCGAGCGGCCCGGGGCGGCGAGGCCGTGTGCCCGCACCGATGCCCGCCGCTCGCCATCGATCGATTGACATGAGTCGCGAAGGCTGGCAGCATCGCGAGAATGCTGGGAGCGCTCCCAGCAGTACCTTCCGGGAAGGACCGCCCCATGTCCCATGCCTTCCGGCGGATCGGCGGTGCGCTCGGCGCCGCCTTGCTCGCCATCGTCTCCGCCACGACCTCGGCGGTGCCCGCGCACGCGGCGCCGGTCGAGCACATCACGAACGGCTCGTTCGACACCGGCACCGACCCCTGGTGGGCCACGGCCAATACCGCCCTGACCGTCGAGTCAGGACGGCTGTGCGCGGACATCCCGCCCGGCAGCACCAACCCGTGGGACGTCAGCGTGGGCCACAACGGCATACCGCTGATCGGCGGCGCCGACTACACGCTGCGCTTCTCCGCCTCGGCCAGCGTCGCCACCAGCGTCAAGGCCAACGTCCAGCTCAACGAGGCGCCCTACACCGCCGCACTGTCCCGCGACGTCGCGCTCACGCCCACGGCGCAGACCTTCACCTACACCTTCACCGCCGGGGTCGACTCGGCCAACGGCACGCTGACCTTCCAGCTCGGCGCGGCCACGGCGTACACCTTCTGCCTCGACGACGTCTCGCTGTCCAGCGAGACGTCAGGCTCGGGCGGCGACGGTCCTGAGCAGATCGACAACGGCGACTTCGGCGACGGAACCTCCGGCTGGTACACCTACGGCACCACCGGAACCGGGGTGGTCGACGGACGCCTGTGCACGAACGTGCCGGGCGGACTGGCCAATCCCTGGGACGCCGGCGTCGGCCAGAACGACGTGGCGTTGCTGGCCGGACACGAATACGCGTTCTCCTTCGACGCCGCCGCGGACCCCGGCGCCACCGTGCGCGTCGCCGTCCAGCTCGGCGCCTCGCCGTACACCTCCTACCTCGTCCGCGACATCCCGATGACGGCGGCGGGCGGGCATTTCGCGTACACCTTCACCGCGACCGAGGACACCGACGCCGCGCAGGTCGCCTTCCAAGTCGGCGGCAACAGCACCGCCTACACCCTGTGCGTCGACAACGTCTCGCTGCTCGGCGGCGAGGAGGAACCGCCCTACGTGCCGGACACCGGCCCCCGGGTCCGCGTCAACCAGGTGGGCTACCTGCCGACCGGCCCCAAGCACGCCACGCTGGTCACCGAGGCGACCACCGCGCTGCCGTGGGAACTGCGCAGCAGCGCCGGCACCGTCGTCGCCTCCGGCCAGACGACGCCCCGCGGCATCGACGCCGCCTCCGGTCAGAACGTCCACACCATCGACTTCAACGGGTACGCCACGGCAGGAACCGGGTACACGCTGACGGCCGACGGGCAGACCAGTCATCCGTTCGACATCGGCGCGGTGTATCAGCAGCTGCGCTCCGATTCCCTCCAGTTCTTCTACATCCAGCGCAGCGGCATCGCCGTCGACGGATCGCTCGTCGGAGCCCAGTACGCCCGCCCCGCCGGACATCTAGGCGTCGCCCCCAACCAAGGCGACACGGACGTGCCCTGCCAGGCCGGGGTCTGCGACTACCGGCTCGACGTACGCGGCGGCTGGTACGACGCCGGCGACCACGGCAAGTACGTCGTCAACGGCGGCATCGCCACGGCCCAGCTGCTCAGCGCGTACGAGCGGACGAAGACCGCGGCGACCGGCCGGTTCGGGGCCGGGCTCGGCGACTCGACGCTGCGCGTGCCCGAACGGGGCAACAGCGTGCCCGACGTGCTCGACGAGGCGGGCTGGGAGCTGGAGTTCCTGCTGCGGATGCAGGTCCCGGACGGTCAGGCGCTGGCCGGCATGGCGCACCACAAGGTGCACGACCGGAACTGGACGGGCCTGCCCCTGCAGCCGCAGGACGACCCGCAGCCCCGCGAACTGCACCCGCCGTCCACCGCCGCCACGCTCAACCTCGCCGCCGCCGCCGCGCAGGGCGCCCGCCTGTTCGCCCCCTACGACAAGGCGTTCGCCGATCGTGCGCTGGCCGCGGCGAAGAAGGCGTACGCGGCGGCGAAAGCCCATCCGGCGATCTACGCCGACCCGAACGACGGCAACGGCGGCGGTTCCTACAGCGACAACGATGTCAGCGACGAGTTCTACTGGGCGGCGGCCGAGCTGTACCTGACCACGGGCGCGGCCGGGTACCTGGCCGACGTCACCGCCTCGCCCCACCACACCGGCGACGTGTTCAGCGCGACCGGGTTCGGCTGGGGCAGCACCGCCGCACTGGGCCGCCTCGACCTCGCGACCGTCCCGAGCGGCCTACCGGCGGCGGACAAGACCCGCGTACGCCAGTCGGTGCTAGCCGCTGCGGACGCGTACCTGGCCACCCAGGCCGGTCAGGCGTACGGGCTGCCGATGCCGGGCACCGCCGGCGCGTACTTCTGGGGCGGCAACAGCAACGTCATCAACAACGCGATCGTCCTGGCGACGGCGTACGACCTGTCCGGCGTCACCGCGTACCGGGACGGCGCGGTCCAGGCGATGGACTACATCCTCGGCCGCAACGCGCTGAACCAGTCCTACGTCACCGGCTGGGGCGAGCACGCGTCCGAGAACCAGCACACTCGCATCTACAGCCACCAGCTCGACGCGTCCCTCCCGAACCCACCCGCAGGCTCGCTTGCCGGCGGCGCGAACGCGGGCCTGGACGACCCGTTCGCGCAGCAACTGCTGGCCGGATGCAAGCCGATGTTCTGCTACGTCGACGACATCAACTCCTACGCGACCAACGAAGTGGCGATCAACTGGAACTCGTCGCTGGCGTGGCTGTCGTCGTTCCTGGCCGATCAGGGCGCCGCCCAGCCGACCGGGACGCCTGCCTGCCGGGTCACGTACGACAACTACGGCCCCTGGGCCGACGGTTCGGGCTTCACCGCGCAGCTGGCCGTCACCAACACCGGCACGACGACGGTCGACGGCTGGACGATCCGGTTCGCGTTCACCGGCGACGAGAAGATCCGTGAGGCCTGGATGGGCCGCGTGACCCAGTCAGGTGCCGTCGTCTCGGCCGCCAACGAGTCCTACAACACGCGGCTGCAACCGGGTGCGACGGCCTATGTCGGCTTCAACGCCACCACCAGCGGCGCGTACGCCAATCCGAAGCCGTCCTTGGTGACCCTCAACGGAACGCCCTGCTCCGGTCCATGACCGGCTTCCCGGTCGCCGTCGCCAGTCGGCGGCGACCGGGCCTGAGCCGTCTAGCGTCGCCGAAACGCCGTATCCACTGGATCGCCGACGGACATCTGGTACTCGATCGTTTTCAGACTCCTGCGACCGGGCCTATCCGCACACCGCTCCGGGCAGGAGGTAGTCACGTCTGACAGGGCTCTGGTAGCGGGCCACCCACACGGTGCCGTCGACGGGGTATGAGCTGAGCAGGATCGAGCTGTCGTCGGTGGTCTGCGCTCCGCCGCCCAGGACTCTGGTCAGACCTGGGCAGGTCGCGCTGACGGCTGCGCGTTCGCCCGGGAGAATGGTCGTCGCGGGGCCGCCGCCGACGAATTGGTGGGTGCCGCCGACGAAGCCGCAGACGGCGTAAGTGACCATGGAGATCGGCTCGGATGAGTTGTTGTAGATGCCCGATCGCCAGGCGTGCTGCCCGAACGGTTCGGAGGCGAGCACGAAGTAGTCGACGCCGGGGTAGGCGAACTGCCCACCACCCATCACCTGCTTGCCTTGCGGGCACGCCGAGTGAAAGTACTCGTGGCTGTGCGGGCCCACCGGCACCCATTCGGGCGAGACGATCTCGTAGCCCTCGACGCCGGCGCAGATCGTGTAGATCGTGAAGGAGCCAGGCTGGTTGCCGGTGTTGCGAACGGCGGAGGTCCAGCCCAGCCCGGAGGCGTCGGTGGGATTCGAGCTGAAGGCCACCACCCCGTCGCCGTGGCTGTCCAGGCCGCCGGCGATCGCAGCGAGCCCACCAGGGCAGTACGCCGCCTCACCGCGGACGGCATGCGGGGCGACCGGGAACGGCCCACGTTCAATGATCTTGTAGCCGCCGACGCCCAACCGCGCCGGTCCTGCCGCCTGGGCTGGCGCGGCGAGCAGACTCGCTGCGAGGGATATCGCCACGGCCAAAGTCGTCCACTGTGCTCTTCTCATGATCCGCCACTTTATGCAGCTTGAGCTGCACAAATAGATACCGACACGCCATGGGTGGGTCGTCGGGCCGCGAAAGGACATCTCGACAGAAGCTCGTGTCCACGTCGAGCCGGCGTCGGCTGCGGCAGCGTTACGGGACGATCGGTGCCCCCCGCCCGGCGGCCAGCGCCGACACGAGCAACTCCGGAGCGCTGGTGCCCAACCCGATGACGACGACCCCGACCACGACCGGACTACGCGGTGGTCAGAAGAACCGCAGATACAGGTAGGGCACGCAGACTGCGACGGTGATGACGGTGACGATCAGCCCGTACTTCGTGAACTGCCAGAACGAGATCGGTTTGCCGGAGCGTTCGGCGATGCCGAGCATGACGACGTTGGCCGACGCGCCGATGGCGGTGGCGTTGCCGCCGAGGTCGGCGCCGAGCGCGAGAGCCCACCACAGCACGTTGCCTTGCGGGGTGCCGTCGGCGTGTACGAGATCGGCGACGATCGGGCTCATCGTTGCCACGTAGGGAATATTGTCGATGACCGCGGAGAGTGCGGCGGACGCCCACAGCAGCAGCATGGTCGCGCCCCACAAGCGGCCGTCGACCGCGTTAGTGGCCGCCTGCGACACGGTGTCGACGACGCCGGTGTTGACCAGCGCGCCGACCATGACGAACAGCCCGGCGAAGAAGATGAGCGTGTGCCATTCGACGTCGCGGGCGATCTCGTCGGGATCGAGGCGGGATGCGGCGAGCAGGATCAGCCCGCCGACGATCGCGACGACCGACGGTTCCAGGTGCAGCATCGAGTGCAGGAGGAAGGCCGCGAGCACGACGGCGAGGACGGCGAGGCTGACCGCGAGCAGACGAGGGTTGCGGATCGCCTCGCGTTCGCGCATCGCCATCACCGACGCGACCCGGCTGCTGTCGGCGGCGAACGCGTGGCGGAACAGCCACCGGCACAGGGCCAGGAACACCACGAGCAGGATCAGCACGATCGGGGCCAGCACGGACAGGAAGTCGTTGAACGTCAGCCCGGAGCGGCTGGCGATGATGATGTTCGGCGGGTCGCCGATCAGGGTCGCGGTGCCGCCGATGTTGGACGCCATGACCTCGGCGATAAGGAACGGCGCGGCGGGCAGGCCGAGCCGGTCGCACACGAACAGGGTCACCGGCGCGACCAGCAGGACAGTGGTGACGTTGTCCAGTCCGGCGGACGCGATGCCGGTGATCAGCACGAGAATGACCATCACCGGGTAGGGGCGGCCGCGGGCGCGCTTGACGGCCCAGATCGCCAAATATTCGAACAGGCCGGTGCGGCGCAGCACCGCCACGATCAGCATCATGCCGATCAGCAGGAAGATCACGTTCCAGTCGATGCCGGAGTCGGGGGAGAAGAACGCCTCCTCGGCATTCGTGGCTCCGATGAGCAGCATCGCGATCGCCCCGCCGAGCGCGGCGGCGACCCGGTGGACCCATTCGGTGGCGATCAGGACGTACGCCGCGGCGAAGACGGCCACCGCCAGCCAGGCCTGAACGCTCATACCGGCAGCACCCGGTCCAGCAGCGCGTGCAACGTGACCGCGCCGAGCAGCCCGCCGTCCACGACGGCCACCAGCGGGCTGCGCGTACGCGCCATCAGCGCTGCCATCTCCAAGGCGGTCGCCTGCGGTGGCACGACGGGTAGTTCGTGGGGCTGTGGCGGCAGTAGCTCGCGTACGGTGCGATCGCCGAGTTCGCGGACGAACACGTCGGCCGCTGCCTCATCGATCAGATGGGTCAGCGCGGGATCATCCTGGCAATACGAGGGCACCGCCAGCCGAAGGACCTGCGTACCGGGTAGGACGGCGAACGGCCGGCCCTGGTTGTCGACGACGATCAACCCGGGCAGATCGGCGTCGGCCAGAATCCGGGCCGCTTCGATCGCGGGCGTGGTGAGGGTGACCGTCGGATAAGGCTGAACGAGATCGGCGGCGCGCACGGGAGTCTCCTAGGGTCGGCGAATACTGTGCCGACCAGACTTCCCGGCGCTCCGGAGATCACCTTATCGGTTCAACGCCCAGCAGAAAACAACTTCAGTCTCATGCGTACCGAACCCCGCGGGCAGTATCAGCGCCTCATTCTGCGCATGCTCAAGTAGAGCGTGGCGGCGCCGAGGACGGCGGTCACTGCGCCGACGGAGACGTTGCTCGCGACTGCTGGCGTGGTGTCGACGGTGCCGCGGATTACCCAGGGTGAGACGAACGCCCAGATACCGAGAACGGGAATCACCCAGGTGATGCCGTGCCAACGCTCATACGACGCGGTCAGGCCACAGGCCAGTGCGACGAGCACCGCGCCAGTGGCGATGTTGCTGATGGCGAGAGGTGTCAGCGCTTGGAAGCCGACTACCCAGGGTGAAATTGCCAGGTACAACCCCGATAGCAGAACGAGGCCGGTGACGACGTGGGCGGCCCAGGTCTCGTTGACCTGCTCGTACTTCTGGCGCAACGCCACAATGTCGGGATGCCGCTCGATGCTGACCATGGAAGCCATGGTTTGCCACCCCCAAAACTGCGAGAAGGAGTGCAATTTGCGGCTACCGCGCACCGCCTGGTCACCGTTGGTCGGGTGGTGCGCTGGCGGGCTGCTTCACCTCCAGAATAGTGCCGTCCGAGGCCGTTTCTGCAGTCAACCTGCGGAGACGGCCCACATCATCGCTGTTCGCGTCGGTGGCGGACGCGCCACACGATCACGGCGGCGATCGCGATGATCGCCACGGTGAGCGCGGCGTACTCGCCGAATCGGGCGGCCACGGTCCGATAGGCGTTCCCGGCGAGGTAGCCGAGGACGACGCTGGCGACGCCCCAGATCAGACCGCCGACGGCGTTGGAGGACAGGAAGGTTCGATACCGCAGGTGGGCCGTGCCGGCCAGGAACGGCATGGCGGTACGCAGGAACGCGACGAAACGGCCGAAGAACACCGCGGGTCCGCCGTGCTGGGCCAGGAACTGCCGGGCTTGGTCGATGCGCCGGCGCCGTCGCCGCAACGGCCGGATGTCGAGCATGCGTACGCCGTAGCGGCGACCGATCTGGTACCCGACGCTGTCTCCCGCGATCGCCGCCAGTACGACAACGGCGGCCATCGTGACGACGTTCGTGTGGCCGGTGCTAGCGGTGACGCCGCCGAGGATCGCCGCGGTCTCACCGGGGATCAGGAATCCGAGGAACATCACGTTCTCGGTGAACACCAGCAGCGCCACCGTGAGGTAGACCCACCCGGCCGGCAGGCTGGTGAGGTGGTCGAGCAGTCCGCTCACCCAGCCACCGCGAGGCGGCCGGCGACCAGCGGCCGCAGCCGCGTACGGGCGATCAACGCGGCGAGACGGGTCAGCCGCCGGTGGGCCAGTGCGTACACGATGATCGCCGTCGCGGCGCCCACGGCCAGCCCAGCGAGCACATCGCCGGGATAGTGGGCGCCGATGTACACCCGCGAGAACGCCATGAACAGCGCCGCGACCGCAGTTATCTGCCCCAGGCGACGGCTGACGAACCACAGTCCCGCCGCAGCGGCCCCGGCCATCGTGGCGTGATCGGACGGGAACGACCAGTCGGTGCTGCGATGGGCGAGGATCAGCAGGTCCGGATGGGCGGTGTACGGCCGCGGCCGGGCAGCCAGCGCCACGAGCGGCTGGTTGATCGCCACCGCCGCCAGCACCGCCAGCCCGGCGCACCAGACAGCCGCCATCTGCTGCGCAGAACCCCGGCGGCGCGCCATCCACCAGCCGACGACCAGGAATGCCGCGAACAGCGCGACACCGAAGTCGGCGTACCCGAGCACGATCGGGTGCGCCCAGCCGGTCGCCCGGGCCAGCCGGTTGATCGCATACAGCCACGTGGTGTCCATACCGCCGAGTCCCTTCGAGATGGTGCGATGCCCGTCGAGGCCGGCCTCGTCCCGGCCGCACCGAGCGGGCGGATGGTGTCCGCGCCGATGAGGTTTCAACGGGCCGCAGACGGCGTAGGTGGCGTCGACACGCCACACCTGCATATACAGCTATACTGAAGCCCGTGACCGATCCATCGACGCCTCGATATCACGCCATCGAGCAGGCGCTACGCCACCGCTGCCGAGACCTGCCCGCACACGCGCCCCTGCCGTCCGAGTCGCAGTTGAGCGCAGAGTTCGGCGTCAGCCGGATGACGGCCCGGGCCGCCGTGACCCGACTGGTCACCGCCGGACTCGTCTACCGGGAGTCCGGCCGGGGCACCTTCGTCGCGCCGCCCGCGTCGAACCGGCGCGCCGACAGCCTGGTGCGCTTCACCGAACAGATGCGCCGCTCCGGACGCACGGCCACGTCGCGGCTCGTCGGCACCGACGTCCGGGAAGCGACCGACGCCGAGCGCACCGACCTACGCCCAGGCAAGAACGGCGTCATCGAGATCCGGCGCGTCCGCCTCGCAGACCAGACACCCATCGCGGTGGAGACCGCAGTCTTCGCCGCCACCCTGATCGCCCTGCTCGACAGCGACCTCACCGAGTCGCTGCACACGGCCCTGGTACGGCTAGGTCGCGTCCCGACCAGCGGCCACGCCACCGTCACCGCCGCGTGCGCCACCAGCCAGGACGCCGACCTGCTCGGCATCCCACCCGGCTCCGCGGTGCTCATCGAGCGGCGGCTGATCAAAGACCAGCACGGCCACCCGCTGGAACGCACCGAAAGCCGCTACGCCGCCGACCGCTACGGCCTCGACGTCGTCTTCGACGTCGACCAGTCCTGACCCGTCGAAGGGGAGACCATGCGCACCGTCGCCGAAGTCGCCAAGATGATCGACCACTCGCTCCTACGCCCACAGCTCACCACAAGCGACATTAAGGCCGGCTGCGCGCTGGCCGCCCGCTACCACGTCGCATCCGTGTGCGTACGCCCATGCGACGTGCCGCTCGCCGCCACCTTGCTGGCCGGCACCGGCGTGCTCGTCGGCACCGTCGTCGGCTTCCCGCACGGCAGCCACGCGACACCGATCAAAGCCGCCGAAACACGGCTGGCGATCCAGCAAGGCGCAGCCGAGATCGACATGGTGCTCAACATCGGACGCCTACGCTCGGCCGATCCGAGCTACGTCGAAGACGACATCCGGGCAGTCGTCACCGCGGCGGACGGCGCTTTGGTGAAGGTCATCCTCGAAAACGCGTACCTCACCGACGAACAGAAAGTCGCCGGCTGCCGGGCTGCCGAACGCGCCGGCGCCCACTTCGTCAAGACCTCCACCGGCTTCGCCGACGGCGGCGCGACCATGGACGACTTGCGCCTGATGCGCGCCTCGGTCTCCGAGGCGGTCCAGGTCAAGGCCGCAGGTGGCGTACGCACCCTGGACATCCTGCTCGCCATGGCCGACATCGGAGTCACCCGATTCGGAGCCACCGCCACCGCTGCAATCCTCGACGACCTGGACCACCGTCTACGGCACGGTTCCCCGCTTCCAGCGGATCTCGCCGCGACAGCAGCCACCTCCTACTAGCGGGAGGAGATCGGCTACGAACTGGTTGCCTAGGACGCTCTACAGGTTGTGCCCCTTTCGACGAAGACAAGGCGCGAGCCCACCACGATCTCCGACGGCACACGGCTCGCCTGTTGGCCGGGAGCCGCCCGATGAGCAGCAGCCGTCAGTGGGGCGTGGGGCGGTAGACGAGCTCCTGGGTGTGGCCGTCCAACGTCCGGCTTTCGAGCAGTTCAAGGTCGAAGTCGCCCGCGCCGGCCAGAATCGGGCTCGTCCCGGTCCGCCCGGAGATGACGGGGAAGATCGTCACCTGAAGGCGGTCGACCAGGCCGGCGGCCATCAGCGCCCAGTTCAGCGACAGGCTGGCCTGCGAGCGTAGTGGCACGTCCGACTGCGCTTTAAGCTGGGCGACGATGTCCACGGCGTTGCCGCTCACGATCGTTGCGTCCGGCCAGCCGAGGGTGTCCTGCAACGTGGCGGAGATGACCGTGGCCGGCATGCGCATCGCCCGGACGTTCCACTCGTCGAGGGCGTTGGGGTCGATGCCCGAGGACATGATTGCAGCGGTCTCCCGGAACGTGGTTGCGCCGAACACCATGCGCTGCTCGGTGTCGAAGAGGGCGGCGCGGTGCTCGAGCAGTTCGGGGCCCTGCTTGCTCCAGTAGCCGCCCCAGTCGGCGCCCTCGACGAACGAGCCGTAGCCGTCGAGGGTGGAGAAGACGTCCCAGGTATAGGTGGCGGTCATAGCGATCACTTCCTGCTTCGCGGTCATCGTGACGTGTCACCTCTGCTACGAAGGACTCGCAACGGATCCGACACTCCTCCAGAAGAAACTTCTGCGAAGCTTCGAAGGAACCGCCTTCAGCGGCTATTCGACGAACTCTCGCCAGAAACGCACGGTTGCTCGGGGTTGCCATCGCGGATCCGCGCGATCCATGCCGGAACCTGCCGAGAACTCCTGGTGTACGTAGTCCAGCAAGTCCATGCCGTAGTAGATGATGTCCGTCTGATGCACCGACAACACCGGGTGACCCGATACGCCACGCTCAGCGGGCAGATACCGGTGCGAGTACACCGGCGCCAATTGGGGGACCGTGCAGAGCTGTTCCCGGGCCAGCGCGATGGCAGCAGTGGAATCGGTTGGCCGTTCGCCCCATCCGCCGTACCAGTAGGCGTTGTGCTCCACGTCGAAGAGCACGCCCTCAACCGGCCAGGCGAGTTTCTCACGCAGGGCCCGCGGATCACCGCTCCGCCAGTCCGGCCACCTGCTGCTGCCGAGCGGCAGGCAAACACTGAGGAAGCCGCGATGGTCGGCATTTGGCACGGGTCGGTGGCGCGCACCAAACCGTGGTTGACTTCCCGGGTGTTGATCGACAAGCCGTGGGGTGTAACCGCATTTGGTGCTGCCAGCGTCCGGGCGGTTCCCGACCTCGCGCGTATTCAGGTCTCTGTCATCCGAGTCGAGGCGTCGCCGGAGGCTGCATTTGCCGCCACGACCAGCGGCGTGCATGCGGTGCGCGAAGCCGTTCGCCGGCTCGGGCTCGCCGACACGGCGGTCGAGAACTCGCGGCTGGGCCTGCAAAGCCATTGGGACGGGTATGGCGAGAGCCGCAAGTTCGTCGGCTACAAGTGTGCGTCGTCATTCTCCATCGAGACGCCCGACCTCGACGAGATTCAGCAGCTTCTGATCGATGTCGTCGCGGCCGGCGCCCATCATGTCGAAAGTGTCGAGTTCGACGTACGCGCCAAACCCGAGCTGCGTGCCCAGGCGCGCCGGGAAGCGGTTGACGCCGCCCGACGCAAGGCGCGGCTGTATGCCGAAGCCGCCGGTCTCCAGCTCGGAGCCGTGGTCCATATTGAGGACGTCGACCCTGAGCGGATGCGCCAGGAGTACCGAGGGCATGGTGGCGGGGGAGCGTCTGGAGCCGGCGAAGACCTCGCGCCCGGTCACGTCGTGGTCTCCGCAGGAGTGGCGATCGGATTCAGCATCGCCCATTCATAATCGCAGTACGCCTTGAGGATCGAGTAGGGGTGCGGCGGTGGTAACGAAGGCGTACCGCGAGTTGACCGGCGACGAGAAGGAGGTCTGGGACTACTTCTCCAAGGTGTTCGACTTCCGGCCCAGCATGCACAGATTCCCGGCGATCTTCGAGCCGGTCCCGTCGGTCACCTGGAGTTTGAGCAGCCTCGACGACGAACCTGGAGACGACCGCCTGGATGGCCTGGTCCGGGTTCTGCACGCTGGATTCACGACGCTGGTGGGAGAAGGCTCGATCCTGTGCCTGGACTGGCAGCACCCGTCGTACCGGGTCTGGCCAAGCCTGATCGGCCCGGAGAATATCGGCCGGCCCGGCTGGCCGTTATCGCCGTACCCCGATGGGGATTACTTCATCTACCTTGCGGAGGACCTCCGGTTCGGCACCTTGGGCCATCCCTGGGAGCTGTCACTGTGCGCGTTCGGCAGCGACCTCCTGAACCTGGTCGAAGCCGATCTGCACGACACTCTCGGCAAGGTCATCCGACGCGACGGTCGGCAGGAGGCGGCATGAGGGCTGGACGCGAAGTGAGAATGGTTGGCTCCACGCCGTGGTCATGGTGAGGATGCGTCATGTTCTCGGCGTGGTCGTGAGCATGCTGTCCGTGGTAGCTCTGACCGGCTGCGCCTCGAATGATCAGCGGGCGTGCCCTGGTTCGTCGAAAGGGTCGCTCGAAGATTGGATGGATAAGTTCCGGACTCCGATACCGCCCTGCGGAATGAGCGATGCACGCTTCTTCGTCCTCAATGACATGACGTCGGTCTTGCAGTTCAGATTTGATGGCGACAAGGATTGCATCGGGGAGTATCTGACGGCGCTGGGTGCCACGAGCAGTGACGTAATACCGGTGGACCTGTCACGCTTCCGTGGCTGTATGGGTACCGGCAGTGGTGACGCTGACGTTTTCTGGCTGGCCGCCGGATCCTATGAGACTGCTGCATACCGATTCGAAGATGGTGACTCGGCGGCACTATTCGCCGAGGTGCGGGACCTGCGGTAGCAGGGCATCACGCGGCTGCCTCGCCGTTGCGTCTGGCAGGAACGGTCGCAGCTCGTCGGCGAGCCGCCTCATCCGCGCATCGCTTGAATCCAGTTGGTCACCGACGCCGACCAGCTCTCGATGCGGGCGAACCACAGCCTCAGCGTCCTCCGCAAGGCCACATGACCGCCGCGGTGGTAGCTGGCGTCGATCCTGGGATGGTTATTCGACCAGGTTTGCTGGCCAGCCCAACCCTGAAAGTCGTCGGCCGGTGCCGTTACGAAGCGGGTCGCTCGACGTCGTTCCAGACCCACACGTCGACCGGGCCGAAGCGCGCACGAATCCCATCCGCATCGAGCTCCACGGAGAACCGGTCCGGGACTCATCCGGGAAGGTCATACAGCCGGACGGTGCGATCGGGGTTCTCAAGACAGCGGATGGTCAGCTCGTCGGGATCGGCAGGAGCGTGACACACACTGTGACGATAAGGGGCGTCAAAGCCGTTCGCCTCAGGATTCGTGCGGGGAGCGTTGCAGAACGCAGGGAGCCCCTGCCAGGATGCCGCGGTGATGATTCCCGGCTATCTCGACGCGTTCAGACCCGCGCTCGATCCGTCGATGTTGCTCGACGCCACCCCATGGCTGGATCAGCCGGCGGTGTGGCCCGCACTGCTTTGGGCAGTTGGCGGCGCGAGCACGGCCGTGAACGCCTTCGATGTGGACCCAGCGGACACCGACGTGATGCTGACTCAGCTGAGCGCGCCTGGCGGATGGCCGGTCTTCACCGTGAAACTTGCCAGCGGCCACCACCTTCACCTTGTGTGGCGCAATTTGGCTGAAGACGCCGGCTGGGACTACCTGATGGCTCCCGCGGTGCTCACAGATTCGATTCCGTTGGCGATGCTGGAAGGGCACTTTCGAGGCCCTGGCCTCACCTGGCCGGAACTTGTCATCGTGGCCAACCAAGGTACGACAGCCCTCGATCGGGCACAGCGACTGCTGCTGGCGCTTCCTGCGCTGGGCGACATTGACCTTCCCGAGGAGGCTGTCGCGATCGTGGTGGACGCCGTCACGGCGGTCGGTGCTGTTCGCCATCAGCTGGAGGTAGCGGAGGAGCTACTCGAAGCGTCCAGACGTTTCTGGGGAAGGCCGCAGTGGGCTGACCTCGACGGGGTGCCAACGTGCCTTGGGCAGCATAGCCTCCGCGGCGCGGACGCCGCTGTCGAAGGCCGATTGGCCATCGCGGCTGCGCTGCGCCAACAGCCTCACTGAACACGATTTGGATCGGTGACGGTTGCGCACTGGGTCAACGTCTGCAGGCTCTGGACCAACGACAAGCCCTCCCTCGTGATCTACGCTGATCTTCGACTCGCATGACGCACTGCGGCCAGTTGTTAAACAGCGGATGGTGTGGAGGGCTCGATGTCATCGTGCAAATGCTGCGCAACGTCGTAGCCCGGATGCGTTATTGCCTTGGTGCTGTCCTCGGGCTAGTCCTGCTCGACGCGGCCGGGCGGCATGAGCTGCGAGTGCGGCGGCGCTGTGGCACGTGGCGGTATCTGGAGCTGATGGGACACGCGCTGGTGATGCCACGACCACGTCAACGATTGTTCCAATGGCGGCTGCGACGCTGTGCCCGGCGCGCCGCAGCGGCCGATCTGGTGGAGTTACTCGACTACGGCTGGCGGGAGCGTCTGGTAGCCGGATGGTTGATCGCGTGCGGGCGTCGTAGCGAGCTACGTCCTCGCATCGCCCAAGACCTCAGCTGTCCGCGTACGAGCTCACATGTCGGCGGGGGTACGACCTGACGTGTCGGTCTCCGGCGGCGACGATCATGACATGGTGGGTCCGTCGGGCGCCA